>VXPQ01000046.1 GCA_009839485.1 Bacteroidetes bacterium SB0662_bin_6 | reverse complement strand
CGACGGCAGGGACTCTCCTGTCTGTGCGTCAAGGACCTGTCCGCGTACGATGTGTCCGGGTTGCTGAGCATGCCCGACCCGGACGCTGGACACACCCGCCAGCATGGCGATGAAAATCAGTTTGCGGAGCATGGAGGAGTACGAACTAACGAACAGGTTGAAGACCGGCAAGCGTTGTGTGTTTTTGCGGGGATTGGAGCAAAAAGCATGCCGCGTGCAAGAGTACGACCGCGGAACGGAAAAGATTATGGGCGGCCGCGCTCCGTGGCCATGAGCACGCGCAGATCCAGGGCGCGCGCGAGATTCGCCACCAGTGCGAATTGCGCCACGGTTGCTTCTTCGTCGGCGCGCAGGACCAGAGCGGTTCGATCTCCTTTCGCTTCACGCAGGGCATCTGCCAGTTGCTCCCGCTGAACCGGATTTTGGTTCACGTAATATTGCCCGTCTGCGGTGATGGCCACCGAGACGTATTGGTCGTCCATCGGGGCAGAGGTTTCGGCCTGCGGCAGATTCACCTGAATGCCGAATTGAGGAATGAAATTCGACGTCAGGAGAAAAAAGACGAGCAGGAGCAACACGATATCCGTGAGTCCTGCCAGACTGTACGTCGAAAGCGGTTTGTTATTGCTGGAGAAGTTGAAGTTCATGGTCCCTGAGTATGTCGGACTTGGGGGCGGCCTGTCCCTTTGCAATCAAGGCGCGGAATGCATAGGGCGGTACCGTATTGAGGGTGTGGCCTATCGGCTTATTTTCCCGTCGGCGCCGGTTCCTGCAAGAGGTCGATGAAGTCGGTGGCCGAACGTTCCATGTCGTTTACAAGCCGCCGGATTTTCGACAGGAGAAAGTTGTAGAAGAAAAAGGCGAGGATACCGACCACCAGCCCTGCCGCCGTCGTCAGCAAGGCTTCCCATATGCCGCCTGCGAGTACGCTCGGATTCACGTTGCCTTCGAGGACCTGAATTTCCTGAAAGGCCTGGATCATTCCGGTTACCGTTCCAAGAAAACCGAGCATCGGCGCAATGCCCGCAATGCTTGCAAGAAGTTCGGTGCGTTTTTCCAACTCGAAGGTTTCGTGCTTGCCCTGCGCCTGAACCGCATCCTGAATTTCGGATATAGGCCGTCCCAGCCGCTCCAGCCCGTGGCGAAGAATGCGGGCGACAGGTTTATCGCTGGATTCGCAGTATCCCATGGCGCCCTTGACGTCTCCTTCCTGAACATAGTCGCGTACGCGTTGGGTCAGCGTCTCCGGATCGGTTTTTGCCTTGCGGATCGTGACGAGCCGCTCAACGAACAGGTAGATAGCGACAAAGGAGAGGAGGAAGATCGGAATCATGATCCACCCGCCCAGTATGAGGGTGTCCAGCAGGCTCGTCTGTTCCGGCCCGGCGGCTTGCGACAGATTCGCCAGGGTGTCGGCAGGCAAGGTGACAGATTGGGGTTGCAACAGGGTCGAATTCGTCATCGGGTGTACGGCAAATGGATTCGATGAAAAGGGTAGCGGGGCGAATACGCCGGTTTTGTGCCGGTCGGGTAAAGATAGAACTTCGGTGGTTAATCAGAGCATTCTTTAAATACGAAGAACCCAGGCGTCCTGAGGCAATTCGCTTCCCGCCAGTGCATCGCGTATTCGGGCCGCCTCTTCGAGAAGGTCGAATTGCCCGACGCCTACCCGGTACCGGGGGGTGTCGTCCTGCATATCGGGAAGGATGATTACGCGGAATCCCTGCTCGCGCCAGCTTTGCGCGGCGTTCCGGGCGTCTTCTTCGTTCGTTTCCGAGAAGACGATGATCGTGTAGCCTCCAAGAGTCCGGTCAATATCTTCGTCGCCCCGCAACGGTGCAGGCCGCGCTGCGAGAGTGTCGTTCGGGACGGGAGGGACAAGGACAGGAGAGGTTTCGGACTCGAGGGGCAGTGTATCTCCAGGGGAGCTGAAATCGCCGGGTACGGATTCTTCCGAGGCACTGATGGCAATGTCCGGCCTGGCAGGATCTGCGGTTCGATCAGCCAGCATGAACCAGGCGCCCGCGGCGATTATTCCTACGATAACGATCATGCCGATTCCGGGCAGCACGTGTTCTTGCGAATGTTTTCGCATGCGCCTGCGGCTGGCATGGGGCATGCTTCTGCGCGTCCGACGGCCGCGTAGAGCCCTGCCCGTTTCGCTGACCTGCGCCGGTTGCGTGAGGGTAATGGTGTCCAGGCCGGAAAACGGGGCATTGACGATTTCGGCCAAACCGGGGTCGGGCTCGAAAACGAGCCCTGCGCCGTGATCCTGAAAGATACCGGTTCCCGGGAGGCGGGCTGTTTTGCCTTGTGCCGTTGTTTGAAGAATGCGCTGTACGACCTCCTCTAACAGAGGGCCCACTGCCTTGGGCGAAGACCCGAGGCGCTGTGCGATCTCCTGGGTGAGGTCCAAATCCATCCCCGCGCTCCATTACGCCTGTGGCGTGAATCTGATTTTGTTTCGGGGGGGGATGAATTCCATGCCGCCCTGCTTCGTGCGCACGCGTGTTGCTGCATGGTGTACGATGCAAAAGCTTCCCAGGCCGGGTACCTGTATGTCCTGACGGGCCGCCAGCGTTTCCCTGACGATTTCCGCCAGCGCATCTTTGACCTGATCCCGGACATCGTTCTGAGACATGGAGAAGCTCCGGTTTACCATTGGGTTCGGGCGCCGAGCGATATGGCGAACGGCGTCCGGTCGTAATGCTCCCAGCGCGCGGCGCTTCCGGCAACGATGTTGTCCAGGCGAAGGAGTACCCCGATGCGTTGGGTGATCGGGTACAGGGCGCTGGCGTCTACGTCGAAGTAGCCGTCGAGCTTTTGTATGCCCCCGGCGGTAATGTGCCGTGCACCCTCGTAGTCCAGCGTGGTTTGCAGAAAGCCCCTGCCGTTCCGGAATGACCACGAAAGGCCTCCACGACCCGTAACCGGCCCGAAATAGGGGATGTCCGTGTCGTCTTCCTTCAGTTTGCCGTTCCGGAACGTGATTCCCGCGGCTATGCTCAGTCCCGCCGGAAGGTGGACAGACAGGTCTCCGCCGGCGTAAGCAATGGTTGCCTCGGCATACCGGGCTGCTATCATGCCCTGTGCGTATCCACGGGATTCGCCGATCCTGGCCGCCTCGAAATAGCGAAAATTAGGGGCATTGGCGTAGCCGCCATACACGTCAATCCCGACTACGTTGACCTGCATGCGTCCGCCTATCCGCATGTCGAGGGTATAGACGGTGGGTTGCACGATCGGGCGATCCACGAGAAACGGATTTTCCCGGTACATGGATGCGGTGGAACGATGTTCCGCACGCGCATCGTTGCGTGCGTAGAATTGCAGACCCGGCAACAGCCGGAAATCGAGGTGGATGTCCGGCGCGATCCAGGTAGAGGAAGTCGAATCGCTCTCTGTAAAGGTCAGGAAGCGTATGCCTCCCATGGCTTGAAGCCGCGGGCCGGAGCGGATACGGGTTCCGGCTCCGATATCCAGCATCGAAACGCTGTTTATTTCTTCCGTATCGAACCCGAGTTGCGTATAGCGTACGTCTCCCGCAAGTTCGCTGCCGCTCGTTACAGGAAGCGCCAGTTCGCTTTCCAGTACCCAGACCGATTCGTTGCGGGTAAATGTGTCGCTGTCGGTTTCAGATTCTCGAAGGTTTGCATTCGTTTCCCAGGAATGCGCACCATATCGTGCGCGGGCATGGAAATCCACCCGGGCCGCGGCGTTCGTTTTGATCCATATTGCGCCGCCGCCGCCCTGCCCGGTGCGCAACGGCGTCGTTCGCAAGCCGGATATATGGCGGGCGCCTGGCACGGCGCCATACATACGCCGGGCATGCACAAGACCATCCAGGTCCAGACCGAATGAAACAGGCCCGGTTTTCTGTTGCAGGCCGACAAGGGCTTCGAACGTATTAAAGGATGCCGATATGTTTTCGGGTATATCGGCGGGAGAATGTCCTTCGCTGCCTGCATAATCGACGCGTGCGTGGAATGCCGCATTGCGGGATAACGGCAACTCGGTACGCAGACGGATCAGCCGTCCCAGGTATCGCCCGGCGGCGGCCTCCGCCATCCCGCGGCCAGGTGCGCCGCTGCTCAGGGATGCGATAGGGTCCGGATCCAGGGCAGCCAGCGGGCTGTCCGGAAGATCGGCGCTTTCCTGCTTGTACACTTCTGCATAGGGTCTCCGGTCCGCTGGAACGGAAGCCACGCGTGGCGGCGGGTTGAATCCGATCAGAGGTTGTCTCTGGAGCGATGGCAACGAGATATCCAGCCCCGTCCGGATTTCCACGACCTGCGGGGTAAGATCAGGGAGTACAGGGGCCGGTTCTTCGGTATCCTGTGCATAGACGGGTAAGATGGTGCACAGGCCTATCACCCATGCGAGTAAACGGGCTGTGCATCCGTTCCGTGTGGGGAATACGTTACGGAATGCGCCCGTCCGCGTAACTGCATTCCCATGAACGCAGATTGCCCGGCGGGCGAAATGTGGTCTGTATATGTCGGCGAGGCGCGTACGCATGGGTTAGAGCGCTTCTTTTTCCTGTTCGGCGATTACTGCGTGGGGGGTTCCCCCGAATTCGCTGAGCACGAGATCGTACATACTGGCGGCTTCCCCTATCTCCCCGAGCGCCTGAAAGGCGCGGGCCTGTTCCAGATAGCCGCGAGCGACCCATTCGTTGAATCCGAGGAACAGCACAGGCAGCCGCCCGAATTCCTCCAGGGCCTGTTCGGCCTGTCCCGTTTCTCTCAATAGTACACCGAGACGGTACAGCGCTTCCGCACCTGTCTCATCCCGGCTGTTGCGTGCCACATGCCGGTACAGCGGCTCGGCATCCCCGTAGCGTTCGGTTTCCTGATATACGCGGGCAAGACCAAGATATGCCGGGTACGTTTCCACGGCGTCAGGCGCCGCATCGATGGCATCCTGGAGCAACTGTTCCGCTTCTTCCGACCGACCCAGTTGGAGCAGGGCCATACCCTGACCGTAGCGGGCTTCCGCTACAAGCCGCTGGTCCCCGTCACTGTCGGATTCGAGATACTGAAAAACATCAAGCGCTTCCAGTGTGCGCTCCCCTTGCAGGTAGATGCCGCCAAGCCGACGGGATGCGTCCGGAAAGCGTTCGCTTCCGGAGTATTCCTCGATCACCTGTACGAAATGCGGAATCGCTTCCTCATGCTGGTCGCGTTCTTCGAAAATGATGCCGAGGTAATAGTGGGTCTCCGAAAGCAGGTATTCGTTGCTGCTTTGCTGAATGAAATCAAGTAGTCTGGTGAGGGCTTCGTCCGTTTGTCCGCTTTGCAGGTTGATTTCAGCCAGCCGGAACCGGAGCTCATCGGTGACCGGCGAATCCGGATTTTGCTCGGCAAATTCATCGAGAAATGCTGCCGCCGCTTCTGTGTCGCCCGTGGAAAGCAGGGCGATCTGGATGCCGGCTGCGGCATCGGAAACGTATGTACTGCCGGGATATTCTTCGAGCACCACGCGATAGGCGCCTACGGCTTCTTCGGCGCGCCCGGCATTGAACAGGGCGTCCCCGATTCCGTATTGCGCTTTCGCAGCCAGTGGGTCCCGGGGCCAGGTTCTGAGCAGGGCGTTGTATTCCTCGACGGCCTGGTCATAATCCTGATTTCTGAAGAAGAGATGGCCCAGGCTGTAGCGGGCTTCCTGGGCCCACTGGCTGCCCGGATGAAATTCCAGTAATTCCCGGAATGCGCTTACGGCTTCATAGGCTTCGCCCGCATGGTCGAAGGCTTGCGCAATCTGGTACAGCGCGTAGTCGCCCCCTTGGTCTCCAACAAGCCGGTACGTCCTGATTGCATTTGTGTATTGCTTTAATGCATAGTAGCTATCAGCAAGGCGCAGAAGGACATCGGTATGATAGGAAACAAATCCATCTTCATCGGAAGTGCGGTGCCGGTCCAGGAATACCTGAAACGCTTCCACCGCGTCCCCGTACCGGCTGCGCCGGAAATGTGTCCAGCCGAGCGCATACCAGGCAGCCGTAACGTGTTTTCCTTCAGGGACGTCCCGGATGTACCGCGTAAAGAGTTCTTCTGCGCGGGCCATGTTATCGAGTTGATAGATACTTTCGGCAGCCCAGAACAATGCTTCCTGACCACGCTCCGACCGGGGCGACAACTCATGGATCTCCAGGAATCCATACATTGCTTCCCGATACGATGCGCTGCGGTACGATAGCCAGGCGCGCTGAAAACGTACTTCTTCCCGCAGGCGCTCGGAAGCGGCTCCTGCATTGACGGCCCGGTCGAAATGGCTGAAGGCCTCCTCAAAATTACCCAGTGCGATGGCCGCATTGGCTCGGTAGTACGCTGCTTCTCCGGCAAGGTCGTGCCCCGGCCAGGTCTCCTGCATTACGCCAAAAACGCGATAGGCGTCGTCCCAGCGATGTTGCCGGTAATACAGGACAGCGAGTTCGAAATGGGCATGAGTCGAAAGTTCATGCTCCGGCCATTGCGATAAAAAGCTTTCAAGGAGCGCAATCGCTGCAAGGGGTTCGAGGGCAAGGTCCTGGTTAATGGCTTCGTAGTACGTGGCGCGGGCGGCCAGATCGTCATTGTGGCCGTCTCGCACTTCCGCGAACCGTTCGGCGGCCCACTGGTGTACGCCCTCGAAATAGTAATTCCATCCAAGGCCATAGATCGCACGCCGCTCGTAGGCGCTCCCGGGGTAGCGATCGAGGAAGCGCCGGTAGTGCACGATTGCCTGCTCGCTGTCGCGCAACTGATTGAGGGATTCCGCTTGCAGGAAGAGCGCACGTTCCCGCCCGGCTTCATCCAGTCCGCCGACACGCCTTTCGATTTCCGACAACACCCGATCGTAATCGCCGAGTTCGTAGTACACTTCGGCCAGCGCCAGTCCGATATTCCGTACATGAGGCGATTCCGGATAGCGCGCGGCAAGAAGCTCGAGCGCTTCGGCGGCCTCGTCGTAGCGTTCCAGCCCGATCCGGGTGTATCCGCTTGCGTACAGGGCAACGGGGGCATACTCGGTTTCCCGGTGCTCGTTGGCGGCTCGCTCGAAATACCCGAGGGCTTCCTCGTTCCGGTCAAGATACCGCGCCGAAGCGCCCATGCGGTACAGGGTTTTTGCTGCAATGTCCGGCTTCGGATCGTCGTCGAGCAGGTTCGAGAATACGCCAAGCGCCTGATCATATTCCTCGTTCAGGTAGAAGAAATTACCGAGAGCCAGACGGGATTTTGAAGCGAGGGGATGTCCGGGGTATTCTGTTTCCAGTCGTTCGAAGAGTGCGATCGCTTCGTCGTGAAAGCCGAGAGCCAGATGGGCTTCGGCTTCATAATACAGGGCGTCGATCGCATGGAGATGATCGGGATGACTTCTCCGGAAGTCGGCAAAGGCCTGGATCGCTTCGCGGTACAGACGGGTCGTATAGAGTGCGTGCGCCTCGACAAAAGCGCGCTCTGCCCGTTCCGGGGCAGAACCGGGCGTGTCCTGTCCCGATGCATCTCCCGCAGGCATGGCACACAGGAAAACAAGCGCCGTAACGAGAAGCGTCAGGAGGTAACGCATACAGGTGGAAGCAATATATCGTTTTGCGCTTGCCGCGAAGGAAGCGGCGGGCAATGACAAGGCAATCGAAAACATGGGGAAACGCTGCTGCACCGTACCAACCAACCGCCGAATATGTTGCAGCAAAGCCATGCTTTTTGGATAATATCCGGCCGGGTGTGGAAAAAAAACATTTTTGGCGCGTGTAACCCCGTTGTAACGCACCCTCCCGTAAATTATTGACCGGAACCATCGGCCCTGAACTATGCCTGCTCAAAAATCTTCGAAAAGCAAACCGGACGACAAGACCCCTCCGGTCGATCCACTCAACGGGGAGCCGGCGGATTCCAGCGACGAACCGATGACTCCGGAGGAAAAGGCGCAACTCGAGGATGTGGAACACATGGTTACGGAAGCGTACGAGCAGTTTCTGCGTACGGCCTCTCGCGTTTCGGATTACGCCAACGAAACGTACGGTTCAGTACGCACCTACGCCAAAAAACATCCCGGAACCGCGCTGCTGGTTTCCTTTCTGGCCGGCGTTGTTCTGGGGGCGCTTACGTCGAGGAGATAATGCACGGGCCGCCGATTCGGCCGCACATCGTCTTTGCCCTGCTGGCGGTGCTGGCCGGATGCGCCACCGGCGAAGGGCCGCCTCGGGGAGATGCCTCGTCGCAGGGGGCGTCCGTTGCAGCGTATGCAGGCGACGAAGCATGTGCATCCTGTCACGAGGAATACTACCTGTCCTATCATCGGACCGGGATGGGTCGGTCCATGTCCCGGTTTGACACGGCTTCTGCTCCGGAGATGCTGCCGGGTCCGCCGATCTACCACGAAGCCTCGAATTTCTACTACGAGGCCTTTGTTCATGCGGATACGCTGTTCCAGCGCGAGTACCGCCTTGATGCGGCGGGACAAACGACGTACGAGCGGGTGCATCCCGTCGAGTGGGTGATTGGATCCGGGAATCACACACGCTCGTATCTGGCGAATGTGAACGGGCATTTGACGGAGATGCCCCTTACCTGGTATGTCGAGCGCCGCCGGTGGGATCTGAGCCCTTCCTACGACCAGGAAAACCTGCGTTTCAGCCGGCCTGTCGTGGCGGAATGCATGGCTTGCCACAACGGGTTTTCCGGGCACAGCCGGTTCACGTTCGATCACTATCGGGACGTATCCGACGGGATTACGTGCGAACGCTGCCATGGGCCGGGCAGCACGCATATTAATCTGCGATTGGCCGGGCTTGGACCGGCAGCCGGCAACCCGGATTCCTCCATCGTGCATCCGGCCCGGCTGTCTCGCGGCGATCAACTGTCCGTTTGCCGCCAGTGCCATCTTTCGGGCACTACCGTGTTCAAACCCGGGGAAACGCCTTCCACGTACCGGCCCGGCGCGTCCCTCGATGCCCATCGCAGCATATTCGTTACGGCCGATCAGGTGAATGATCCGGAACGTTTCGGCATTGCGAGCCATGCGCTCCGCCTTGAAAAGAGCGCCTGTTTCCGGGAAAGCGATATGACCTGCACGACGTGCCACGATCCGCATGTTCCGGTCGCTGAGTTGGGAAACAGTCATTTCAATGCGGTATGTGCAGGATGTCATGCTCCGGGAGGGACAGAGGAGCAGGTGGGAGTGTGCGGGCGTGAAAGCGCGCATACCGAAGCAGAAGCCATGACCGGGGACTGTGTGGCGTGCCATCTTCGTTCGAGCGGTGCGAGCGACATTCCGCACGTCACGTTTACGGATCACTGGATACGCCGTGAACTGCCGCCTGCCGTCGCCCCGGAAGATATCGAGCGCGTGTTCGTGCGCCCCGAGCCCTTCCGGCTGGTGCGGGCGACAGCGCCTCCCGGTGAGACAGGGCAAGGGCTTGGATTGCTTGAGGAAGCCGCTGCCTATTTTGCGTTTTACGACCAGATTCACGCCTTGCCGTTGTACCTCGACTCGGTGATCGTCAAGGTGGAAGCCGGCTTCCGGGCCGGGGCCGATCATGCCGAAGCCCGTCTTGCTCTGGGAAGAGCGCTGTTGGAACAGGGGCGGGTGGAGGAATCGGTGGCGGCGCTTTCGGAAGCCGCTTCGGTGTATGAAGAGGATGTCCCCATCCGGTATTGGTTGGGAGTGGCTTTGCTGCGCGCCGATCGCCCGGGCGAGGCGATTGGCGCACTCAGGCGCGCCGTGGAAATGCAGCCGGCCTTTACGGAGGCTCATCTGAAACTTGCGGAAGCGTTTTATGCAGCCGCCCGCTTTGCGGAAGCCGAATCGGCATGGCTGGCGGGACTGGATGAAGACCCGGTGCATCATCCGGCCTCCTGGAACGACCTCGGGTTTCTGTATCTTGAAACAGGACGGTTCGAGGAGGCGGGGCGATTCTTCGACCGGGCGCTTGCGCTGGACCCCGATCTTGTTCCTGCACTGGTCAATGCGGCCGCCATCGAGATGCAGGAGCAGGACTGGGAGGGAGCGCTCCGGTTTTTGAACCGGGCTGTTGAGAAACAGCCGGATTTTACGCCTGCCCTCGGCAATCTTGCCGTTGCATACGGGGAGCTTGGACGTACGGACGAAGCTGTTCGCACCTTGCGTACGCTGCTTCGATACCATCCGGGCGATCTCCGCGCTCAGGCGTTGCTGGATCGATTTCTTGCTTCTGACACAGGCGGTGACGGCTTACAGGACCCGCCGTCCCCGGAAGAGTTATAGGATACTCTGGTTACATGCTCAATATCCGTGTATCATGAAGAGCGGGAAGAAGATGTTTTCCGGTCGGGAGTTCGTGCTCGGGATGGCCTTGTCCATGCTGCTGTGCGCGTGCGCCGGTCCGGACGAATCGGACCTTCCCGACTCCTTCATGCGCCTGTCCGTGGACCAGTCCGAGCCGCATCGTTTCCTGCAATACTATTTTGGCGGGTACGTAGCGCCGCAAGCCGCCGACCCTTTCGAGGCCGGCATGCTCCATGACTTTTCCGGGCGTTTTTATCTCGATCTCGACGTGTTCGCACAGCATCAACCTGCCGTTTTCGATCAGCTCCGCGATGCCGACGGCAACGGCCGCATCGAGTGGGAGGAACTGGAGGTCTTCATCGATCGCTCCTATAATCAGGCGCGCGGGATTCCGCTTTCTCTCCGTGCTTTTGCCGACAGCGCGGGGTTCACTCCCGACTCTGCCTGGATGCAGGTTGCATTACATGGGGTTATGACGACCGCGGAGCGGCGCATTTATGTACGCGAAGAAGCGGTGCGCACCGCACTCCGGGGTGTGGCGGAAGGAGACGGGCGCATCCTGTACCCGGTGGGTACGATCTTTTTCGGGGAGCATTATCTGGACGATGCGCTGACCGAAACCACCGTGATGCGTAAGCGTGCGGACGAATTCTGGGATTTTTTCGTATATGGAAAAGATGGCGCGCTGGCGCGCGGAACGTCCACGCCGCCCCGGGCACTGAAATCCCCGGTGCAGTGTGTAGGATGCCATTTCGGTAACAAGGTGTTCGAACCCGGAAAAAGCTTTCCGGCAATGGCCCCGCCAGGCCCGCATGGGCCGAGGCAGGTGTATGTTCCCGACGAATTCCGGGATGCGGAGGTCGTGCTTCGGTTCGATGAACATCGCCGCCGGGCAGACACGGTATTGGGCTTGTACGGTACCCTTTTCGTGTCGAAACTCAGAGCCCGGCACCGCACCGGGACGCTCGATCCTGCAGATGCGGCCCTGCTTGAGGCGCTTCAGTTTTAATCCTGCAATCATTCCACATAGTCGGCTTATGGCGAACGGAACGGTCAAATTGGTCAATGCAGTGTTCTATGCGCACCACGGAGTGATGCAGGAAGAACATCGTATCGGGGGGCGCTACGAAGTGGATGTCGCCATGACGCTTGATTTCGAAGAGGCGGCCCGAACCGACGAATTGGCCCATACCGTGGACTACGAACACGTGTACCGGTTGGTGCAGGAGATCGTTTTGCGCAACCGGTTCTACCTGATCGAGAAACTGGCCTTTCTCATTGCGCACGAAATTCGCGAGGCGTATTCCGGCCTGGAGTGCATTGAAGTCACGGTGCGCAAACGCAATCCGCCGGTGGGCGGCACCGCCGATTATGCGGAGGCCGTGTACCGCCTTGCCGACCGGAGCGGGCAATCCTGAGCTGTGCTCTATCTCCCGATCACCGTCTCCATCAGGAAATCGTGCAGCAGGTTGTCTACCTCGGTGGTTTCGGCGAGGCCTTCCTGAAGGGCATGGAACGTCTCCTCATCGGCCAGTTCGGGATAATTCCACCGATATCTGTAGAACCGTTCGCGCATTCGGCTTGCATCCAGCTCGCTGTGAAATTGCGTGCCGTAGATCGGCAGGTCGCCCATCCGAAAAGCCTGATTGCCCTGCGTTTCGGAGACGACCAGTTCCACGGCCCCCGGGGGAAGTTCGCTTACCCGGTCGTGATGTCCCATATTTGCAAGAAAACGTTCGGGAAAATTGCCGAACACAGGGTCCTGCTTTCCCGCTTCGGTCAGCATCATGGGGCCGCATCCGATTTCCGCGAGGGCGGAGTCGTGAATGACGCGCCCCCCCAGGGCCCCGGCGATGATCTGATGCCCCCAGCATGATCCGAAGGCGGGCATGCCGCGGTCGGCAATCCGGCGGATCAGGTCGGTAAGGGCCGGCATCCAGGGATAGGACATGGTTGCCGAATATTCCCCGGCGCCCCCGATCATGACCGCATCCGCATGGTTCAGTATATCTGCGTCGAGCGGATCGCTCTGAACCTTCACGGCAGTGATCTGATCGGCGCGCACACGACAGTGCTCGCGGAAGCATTCCTGCTCCTGCGTACGGATATCTTCCGTGTTGCGGGCCTGAATGAGAAGGATGCGCAGATCGGCTAATTCGGGCATGGGGTTATGCTCCGTAATTTCCTGCAAGCAAGTCGGGGAAGTGCTCATTGAGAATCCGATAGAATCGATGAAGGGGCAATCCGACGACATTGTAGTAGTCTCCGGCGATACGCCGCACGAAAAATGGCCCGTAGTTGTCCTGAATGCCATAGGCGCCGGCCTTGTCGAGGGGCGACCCCGATGCCACATAGTCCGTTACTTCGGCAGCACTTAAGGTATGAAATGTTACGTCCGTGCGCTCGGAAGTGTGTACGGTCCGGTTCGACGGAGGATGCAGGAGAGCGATTCCCGTGTATACGGAATGCGTGGCTCCACTGAGTCGCCTGAGCATCCGTTCGGCCTCGGCGGGACTGTCCGGTTTGCCCAGCATATCTCCTGATAGTACGACCACCGTATCGGCTCCCAGGGTAAGCGCATCGGGATACTGTGCCGCCACATGACGCGCTTTTCGGAGCGCAAGGACCTGAACCATGTCTTCGGGGGCCATTCCAGGCTCGACCTGTTCGTTGGCGTGGCTTGGACACACCTCGAAGCGTATGCCCATATTCCGGAGCAGCCGCTGGCGGCGCTCCGAGGCCGAAGCCAACACAAAAGGGGCATGCAAGGTCATCTGCGGGGGCGTACGAATGCCATGAACGACAGTATGAGGGCGATAACGCCTGCTCCGGGAGAAACGATGTCTCCCCAACGCATATAAGGCGTCGGGCTTGTCACCGGTGCTATGCGTACGATGGCGACACGCCGTTCCATCCAACCAATATGCGTCTCGATTGCTCCATCCGGCCGTATGGATGCGGTACTGCCGGATACGGAGGTCTGTACAAATGGGCGTCCCGTTTCAATGGCCCGAAGCCGGTTGAATGCCAGGTGCTGGCGGTACCCGAACGAATTTTTCCACCAGCCGTCCTGTGTAATTGCAATCAGGAATTGCGCTCCGCCCCTTGCGTACTCTCGAGCCGTGTCGTCGAAGAGGGTTTCGAAACAAATCATCACGCCGAACGGAATTTCATCGAGATCCATACGCGCGGGGGATGTTCCGGGCACGTAACCGGCCACGCCGCCGGCAGGAATCGCAAGGCGCCGCATCAGAGGCCACCTGTTCTCGAAAGGAACGCCTTCGGCAAAGGGTACAAGTCGGCGTTTCCGGTACACTGCATCCGGTTGGCCGGGTCGTACGTATCGGGCGGCATTGAACCAGGGTCTTGCGGCATGGTCGCGGTTTCCGTCCGGCGCTTCGTCGATCGCTCCTGTCAGGAGCGGTATACCATGGGTTTCCACGTGGCGGAGGACCAGCCTCCGAAGCGGTTCATTACCGGGCGGGAGCGCTGTTTCAGGCCATATCGCAAGGTCGATGGCGGTCGGGTCCAATGTATCGTACATCGCCAGTAGCGTGCGCACCGCTTGCGGATCGTCGAAATCCGCCCATGTTTCGGCGGAAATGCCCGGTTGTATCAGCGCGATGGTGAGGGGCGGGCCGGTTTCTCGGGGCACGTCGGGAGGAAGGAATGCGGCGATCAGACCTGCACAGACCACAACTCCCGGCACGAGCACCGGGATCTTGCTGCGCAAAAAGCGAAGCCCCGGATTGCTTCCCTCATGATTTTTCCGGATCGATCTTTTTATGGACAGGAGGATCGTAGCGCCGAGGACATTTGCGGCAAGCACGAACGCGGTCAGAAGCGGCACGCCACCCAAGCGAGCCAGCCGGTTGAGGGGGAAAAATTCGGCCTGCGAATGACCGAGGAGCGCCCAGGGGAGGGCAAGAGGCCCTCGTCGCAGACTCCATTCCATGAGGATGAAAAGCGCGGCCAGCAGCGCAAGCGCGGCATGGTTTCCGAGGCGTTTCCGGCACGCAGACGATATTCCGAACGGCACGGCCATCCACAGGGGGATCGCAACCAGCGCCGGAAGGGACAGAAGGGCCGTATTCAGGTTTTGGTGGAAGAGCGGCCACTGAAACGCAACAAGAAACGTAACCAGAAAGGCAATGCATGCATCCGTA
This sequence comes from Bacteroidetes bacterium SB0662_bin_6, assembly GCA_009839485.1. Classification (NCBI taxonomy): domain Bacteria; kingdom Pseudomonadati; phylum Bacteroidota; species Bacteroidetes bacterium SB0662_bin_6. The sequence goes on along the minus strand of VXPQ01000046.1, from coordinate 272,498 downwards.
TACATTTTCCGCGCCGAGGGTTGCTCCGCCCACAGGATCAGCAGCGGAACGAGCGCTCCCCATGCCAGCACGGGAAAGGGAAACGGCGGAAAGCCAAGGCCCAGGAGTACGCCTGTCGATGCGGCAAGCGCATTCCGGCGAAAGCGGGAAGGCGGGGAGTCGGATACCTTGGCGAGAGACGCCCGGCGCATCGGGAACTGTCGATTTTACGAGAGGGGGAAGGCCTTGCGTTTGCAGGGCGCGGTTCGATTGTCAGGCAGCCGTACATCCGGATGACCACTGTGGATAAGATAGGATATTATGCAGGACACCGTGTGGTGCGGGATATGCGCAGCGCCGCTCTTCGCGCCGTATATTCTCCCCTGCGCTGTACTTTCCCGGATTAAATCTATTAGTGCATTATGCCCGGACATTCGGATACGGAGCAACGTTTCACGAGCCGCATCGGGCTATTGCTGAGCGTACTCGGCATTGCCGTGGGCACAGGCAACATCTGGCGGTTCCCGCGCATCGCCGCGCAGAATGGAGGCGCAGAAGGGGCCGGCGCTTTTCTTATCGCCTGGATCGTGTTTCTGTTCATATGGAGCATTCCGCTGATCATTGCGGAATATGCGCTCGGGCGGCATGGGCGCAAGGGTGTCGTGGGGTCGTTCATCAAGACCGCAGGCAAGCGGTTTGCGTGGATGGGCGCGTTCGTAGCGTTCGTGGCTACGGCCATCATGTTCTATTATTCCGTGGTGGCGGGCTGGTGCGTGTATTATTTACTGACCTCGGTTAGTCAGCCGTTGCCCCTGGACCTGCAAGGCGCTACGGCGGTGTGGGAAGGTTTCCAGTCCGGAGGCTTACCGCTTCTGTTTCATGCCCTCGCCATGGGCGGCGGCGTGTTCATCGTGGTGAAAGGCATTTCGGGGATCGAACGCGTGAACAAGGTGCTCATTCCCGTACTGTTCCTGATCGTTCTGATTTCCGTAGTGCGCGCGGTCACGTTGCCCGGCGCAGGTCAGGGGCTGGCTTTTCTGTTTACGCCGCAGCTCGACCTGCTGACCCGCCCGTCCCTGTGGCTGGAGGCGCTCACACAGAATGCATGGGATACGGGCGCGGGCTGGGGACTTATTCTGACATACGGCGCCTATATGCAGCGGAAGCACGGCATTGTAAAGAATGCATTCATTACCGGTATAGGGAATAATATTGTTTCTCTTCTGGCCGCCATCATGATTTTCGGGACGGTTTTCGCTGTACTGGGCGCCGAAATGTCCCGCCCTGAAGTGCTTGAGGTGATGAAGTCCAGCGGTCCGGCCTCCACCGGCCTGACCTTCATCTGGATGCCCCAGTTGTTTGCCAGTATGCCTTTTGGACGGGGCATGGCTATGCTTTTCTTTCTCGGGCTGTCGTTCGCGGCATTCAGCTCGTTGATTTCGATGATCGAACTGGCGACGCGGGTGCTCGTTGACGCAGGATTGCAGCGTAAACAGGCTATTGCCTGCGTAGGCATTTTCGGATTCGTGCTCGGCGTGCCGTCCGCGCTGTATCTCGATTTTCTGGGGAATCAGGATTTCGTATGGGGAGTGGCTCTTATGATTTCCGGGGCATTCGTAGCCCTTGCCGTCATTCGATACGGGGCCGGCGACTTTGGACGCAATGTGGTTTCGGGCGGACAGGGAGACTGGTCCGTAGGCAGGACATGGACCTTCCTGATCCGCTTTGCCGTGCCGGTGCAGGCGGTGGCGTTGCTTGTGTGGTGGTTGTACCTGTCCGCCACGGAGTATGCCCCCGATTCCTGGTATAATCCGTTCGATGCGTACAGCGTGATGACCTGTTTCGCGCAATGGGGCGCCGTACTCCTGCTTTTCGTACTGATGAATCGTTTTCTGGCCCGCCGTACGATGCCGACGGGGGGATAGGAACGCCTTGGCGCATACGCTTGCCGGAATGTGTGTTCCATGACGATCGATAACGTAATCCGGGGATTTACCGACCTCGAGAGGCCCGCCGCTTTTGATGAGATGGCAGAGGCGGTGCTGGCGCACCAGTATGTACATAATTCCGTGTACCGCCGGTATTGCAAAGCCATTTATCCTCAATGGAGTAAAGCGCTTGTCGGGGCGGATCATGCTGTCGATCAAAAATCCGGGGACCGTTCCGGTCAGATGGAGGCTGTCCGTCTTCCGTCGGCCCGCCGCCTCGTTTTTTTGCCCATAGAGGCCTTCAAACAGGTTCCCGTCACCACGTTTCCGCCGGAGAAAGCGGAAAAAGTGTTTGAGAGCAGTGGAACGGGGAGCGGCGTACGCAGCCGGCATTACGTCCGGGACCTGTCGATCTACGAGCGGGCGATTTCCGCGCACTTTGCCGGTGAATTCGGAACGGGCCCGTTTCTGTTCGCCTCGTGTCTTCCCGGATATATCGAACAGGGCAGCGCCTCGTCGCTGCTGTACATGGTGGATCTTCTGATGCGCCGGTTCGGAGTGGAGGGAAGCGGATCGGTGCTGGGCGATCCGGGGCATTTACGCCGTCTTTCGGATCGGAGCCGGGGCGAGGGGGTTGCGCTCATGGTATTCGGCGCGGCGTTCGGTCTGCTCGATCTGCTGGAAACGACCTCTTTTTCTCTGCCCCCTGATGCGATAGTCATCGAAACGGGAGGTATGAAGACCCATCGCCGCGAAATCACGCGAGCCACCCTGCACCGGCGTCTCAGAGAGGGGTTTGGCGACGCATCCGTTCGCAGCGAATACGGCATGTGCGAACTTCTTAGCTCGTGTTATTCCCGGGGTGACGGCATTTTTCATCCTCCTCCCTGGATGCGTTTCCAGGTGGTTGATCCGGCCTATCCTTTCGAGTCATTGGAAGAAGGCCGGGAAGGCGCGCTGGCTGTGCTGGATCTCGCGAATGTGTATTCCGCATCTGCGGTGCTGACACAGGATCGTGCTGTGCGGCGCGGTGACGGCTTCGAAGTGCTTGGGCGGCTGGAGCACGCCGAACTCCGGGGATGCAATTTCCTCCTGGACAATGTTTGACAAACGCGAACTCGTCGGTGCAGTGGCCGCCGCCGCCGATGCCTGGATGCATCCCGATTACGACCCCAGGCAGGTCGCCGTGGAGGAAACGCTGGAAGCCCCCAATACCTTTACGGAAGAAGCGGTGGCGTTTGCAGTGAACCAGCAGATGTCGCTTCTTACGGAGGAGGCGTTGGAGGCATGGACAGGGTCGCGGAGCGCCTCTTCTCCCTGCACGGTGGGTGTGCTGAATGCGGGGAATATTCCGCTCGTGGGTTTGCAGGATTTCCTCGCAGTAGTGTTGACCGGGCATCGCTATCTCGGAAGCGTTTCGTCGAAGTCCCCGGCGTTGTTGCCGGCCTTTGTGGCTGATCTTTGCCGGTTCGCACCGGATATTGCGGCCAACTTTGCGCCCCTCTCCGAATTGCTGGCCGGCGCCGATGCGCTCATTGCTACAGGCTCGGACGAAACGATAGCCTGGTTGCGCGACGGGGCCCCGGATCCAGCGCCGGATGACGGACAGGGCGAAACGACAGGCAGGATGCACGACATTCCTCCGGCCCGCTGCCTGTTTCGTGGACATTCCTTTGCGGTGGGCGTGCTCGACGGCAAGGAGCGGGCCAAAACGTACGAGCGGTTTGCAGAAGACGTACTGTTGCACGAGGGGTTCGGCTGCCGTAATGTCGCCGTGATGTGGGCGCCCCGCGGCCTTGTCCCGGATGATTTGCTGGAGGCCATGGCGCGATTTCGAGGGGTTTTCCCGGCGCATCGCCGGACAGCGGGGCGGCTTGCCATGCAACGGGCCTTGCTGGAGGCGGTCGATGCCTCTCATGCATACGGAGAAGGCCTTGAATTTCTTGTCAGCCGGGGCGAGCCTGAGATCCAGTCGCCCGGCCATCTGCGCTGGGCCGAGTACGACGACACCGCCGATGTGAATGCATGGCTGGACAAGCAGCCCGTACAACTTGTCGTCGCCACGCCCCGGGTTCAAAAGCGGCTGAGGTTCCAGGGATTAACCCTTACTCCCGGCGAAGCGCAGCGGCCCGCACTCGATTGGCGCCCGGACGGCGTGGATACCTTGGATTTTCTGTCGGACTTATGAAGAAGCGAATGGCTATCCCGTATCTTTCACTGCCCGTTTCACTTTCGGCAGGATGTCGCCCCAATCGGCGTCAACGCTTTTTGTGATCGTCAGGAAGTGGGGCATAATGAAGACATTGACAATGCCCCCGATGCAAAACAGGCGTTCCCCCAGGATGTGCCCGGCCGCTTCTTCCGCGGAATTGAAGGACTCCATTCCTTCCGGAATGAACGTACCCTTGCGGAGCATACATTTGAGGCTGTTGGGATTCGGGGTGGGGGATATGTCGAGTTGCGGCATGGGAAAACCGTATCGTCGAAATCGGGTATAAATGAGGATGCCCGCGGATGCGCGGGCGCTCCCAAAATAGTGAATCCGGGCCGGACATGGAGCCCCAACATACTCCAGAGGAACATCAAGCTGCAGCGGGCGAGGGCGGTGGTGCAGGCCAGACGGGAAAAGTACACCGCATCGGCAGCGAAACGCGCGGCCTTCTCGAAGATTTCACGTCCTGGGTTGAATTGCGATTGCGGCTGGTCCAGCTGGACGTGCAGGACTACATTCGTCAGAAGATAGACGAGGCCACCCTCAAAGTCGCGCTGATCATCGCAAGTCTGGTTTCAGGATTGTTTATGCTCGTTACGCTGGCGTTGTTTGCCGGCTGGGCGTTGGGGCATCCGGCCTGGGGGTTTCTCGTGGTGACCGGTTTGCTTTTTCTGTGGACCGGTATATTGTATGCGCGCGATCGTCGGGTACGCGCCCGCAAACCGGATAGTGCGGACATCCCGCATCTTTCGGAAGGAGCGTCCCGGCCCCCATCAAATAACGGTAAGCATTTTTCCGACGAGGAAGCCGGTGAGTGATCACGCAGGACATGCGGTCTCTTCCCGTGAGAGAGGGGGACTTTTTTACTCGGGGGAGCCGGAAGACAGAGCGGCCCTTGAGAGGCAGATTGCGGGTACGCAAGCGTCCATTCAAGGGCGACTCAGGCGGATCGAGAACGAAGTCGGTTCGGCGCCGAAAGCAGTCTGGGCAGGTGCGAAGAAGCATCCGGCGCTCAGTGCGCTGGTGGCCCTGGCGGCAGGCCTTCTTATAGGGAAAATGATTTTCCGGAAGCGGCGGCACGTATCACGAACGACACAACCAACCGGTATGTATGGTTCGCCTGCCGCATCGGGTGGGTCCAGCGGCCTGTTTCACCGGTTCTGGGCCACACTGTTGCAAACGGGAATCGGCCTGGCCGCGGACTTCGCAGCAGATTTTCTTGCGGGGCGGTCCGGTGCTGCACTGCGGGGGTTCCGGAGAAAAACAGAGGGGGACGGATTGGAAGAAGACGTGCCGCGTGATAAAGGCGAAAAAACGTATGGTAAGTCGTAGCAAGAAGACGCCCTGCCCCTTTCGTAGTCTGCCCCATCCGCCAATTCATTACCTCCGGTGACCGGGGAGCACGACGGTCGCTTCCGGAGCCGCCGTTTTTATCGGGAATATCATGCGCATTGTACTTTTCGGAGCTCCCGGCACAGGTAAGGGAACGCAGGCGTCAATCCTCGCCGAGCGCCGGAATTGGCGGCACATATCTACGGGCGCCATGTTCCGGGAAGCCATACGGGCTCGTACTCCGCATGGCAGAATGGCCCAGGAGTATGTTCGCCGGGGCTGGCTGGTGCCCGACGAATTTGCCCGGGACATTGCGGAAGAAGCGTTGCTGGAGATCGGGCTGGATCGGTTTGTACTGGATGGGTATCCCCGTACCGTGGTGCAAGCACAATGGCTTTCGGAGTTTCTTGAAGCCCACAATACTTCGCTCAACGTGGTTATCGCCATGGAATTATGCATAAATGACATAATAGAGCGGCTATCTATGCGTAGAATGCATAGGTTAACCGGGGAACATTATCATCTCGCTTTCAAGCCGCCGCCGGCGGATGTCGATCCCGATTTGATCGTACAGCGGCAGGATGATCGTCCGGATGCTATTCGGAACCGGATCGAGGGCTACTGGGAAGCCACCAGGCCGGTGGTGGATTACTACCGGGAGCAGGGGATCATTGTCGATGTCGATGCCGGGGGAACCCTTGAGGAGGTCTATGCGCGTATTGAGGATGTACTTGCACAGGCCGCATTTGGCACAGAGACCGTGTGACCGCTATGTCATCGCGTGAAAACACACAGGTTGTCGCCGATGCCTCTGCAATGGACGAAGAGTTACACGTCCTCCGGGAAGGTGTCGAATCCGTTCTGTCGGCGTTAGCGGCGGGACAGTCGGTCCAGGCAGGTGCCGCATCCGTACGGATTCCTGCGGAGCCGGACGTGATGTACGATCCGGTCCGGTATGTACTGGCTTCCGGCGGCAAGCGGCTCCGGCCTGTCCTGCTTTTGCTGGCCGCCCGAATTTTTGGCGGGGATGAAGACGATGCGCTTCCCGCCGCGTTGGCCGTTGAGATTTTTCACAATTTCACGCTGGTCCATGACGACATCATGGATTCTGCGAATGAGCGGCGAGGCCGTTCATCGGTGCATGTAAAATGGGACGAAAGCACCGCGATTCTTTGCGGGGATTACCTGATGGGGTTGTCATACGCCTTGCTCGCTCAGGCGAAGCCCCGCGCCGGAGCCCCTTGCTGGAATCCGACAACAGCTATCGGGCGTTTTCAGGATATGCTGGCCCTGTTATGTGAAGGGCAGGCCCTGGATGAGGTTTTCGAGCGGCGAACGGACGTGTCCGTTCAGGAGTATCTTTCAATGATAGATCGGAAGACCGGGGCCTTGCTTCAGGCGTCGCTGGAAATTGGCGGGATGCTGGGCGGAGCGGACGAGACGCACCTGAAATACTTGCGGACTGTCGGAAGACATGCAGGGCGGGCGTTTCAGATACGCGATGACCTGCTGGATCTGACGGCGGAAGACATTCGCTGGGGCAAGGTGAAAGGGGGCGATCTCATCGAAGGAAAGCGTACATACATTCTGTTACGCGCCATTGAGCAGACCCGTGGTGAAGATCGCCGGTGGTTCGAGCGCATCGTCCGGGAGGCAGGTCTGCCGGCTGACCAGGTGGACGAGGCGCGTGAACGGATGCAGCGCGCAGGCGTGATCGATGAGGCCCAGGCTGCCGTGCGGCGCCACACCGGGGAGGCGCTCCGTGCAACGCGTCGTCTTCCGGACGTTTCATCCTCGGAAACCCTGCGCGGACTGTTACAACGTATGCAGGAGCGGATGCATTGATGGATACTCTGATGCAAAAATCATGATAACGAGAGAAGTAACCGTTACGAATCAGGCCGGCGTGCATACGCGCCCGGCATCCATGATTGTCCGTGCAGCAGCAAAGTTCCAGTCGGAGTTTTTTATTCGTAAGGACGGATTCGAAATCAATGGCAAGAGTATTATCGGAGTGATGACGCTGGCAGCCGAACAGGGCGCTCGCCTCACCCTTGTTTTCGAGGGAGAAGACGAAAACGAGGCGGTCGGGGCTATTGCTCGCCTGTTTGAAAGCGGTTTCGGAGAGGAATTGTGAACCTTGTCGGTACAATGACCGAGCGAGTTGTAGAAGGAATCGGCGTGGCTCCGGGCATCGCAATCGGCCCGGCGTATCTTTATGCGCGTGCGGCGTTCGAGGTGGAGGAGCGGCATATCGCTCCCGAAAACCTGAAGGAAGAACTTGCCCGCTTCGAACAGGCTGTGTCGAGGTCCGAGCGGGATCTTCGGAAGATTGCGGCAGTGGCGCGCGAAAAACTTGGAGAAAGCAGTGCGGATATTTTCGTAGCGCAGGCGCTCATGTTGCGTGACATAGCCTTTTACGAAGCCGTTGTCGAACATATCCGCGGGGACCGGATGAGCGCGGATTACGCGGCGCATGTAGTGCTGAGCCATCACCGGCAGTTGCTCGAGGCCGGGGAAAGCGAATACATTCGCGAGCGCGCCAACGACATGCTCGACCTGCAGGACCGGGTCGTACGACACCTGCGCCGGGGCAAAATCCTTTCCGCAATCGAGACCGAATCGATCGTAGTAGCCGAGAGCCTGACGGCAGCGGACATAGTACTGTTCAGTCAGCGGGCGATTCTTGGCACGGCATTGGATTATGGAGGAGCGACTTCGCATGTTTCGCTCATGGCGCGCGCCCTCGGGCTTCCGGCTATCGTCGGTACCCATGGCGTGACGGAACAGGTCACTTCCGGAGACATGCTGGTGCTTGACGGGCTGACAGGCCGCATCGTCATCAATCCGACGGAAGACACGCTGGCATGCTATCGGGATCGCCAGAAGCGCTACCGCCAATTACAGGAAGAACAGAAGAAGATCGTTTCATTGCCCGCGCAAACCCTCGACGGACACAATGTGCGACTGGTGGCCAACCTCGAGTTCATGGAGGAACTGGAGCTCGTCGAGGAGTATGGTGCGCAAGGCGTGGGCCTCTTCCGCACGGAAGTGCTTTTTCTGATGCGGAAGCGCGTGTCCCTGTCCGAAGAGGAGCAGTTCAAAGCATATCGCCGCATCGTCGAATCGGTTGCGCCCCATCCCACCACGTTGCGCCTGCTCGATTTCGGGGGAGATAAAATGCTCCCGCTCGGACACCGCGAGCATAATCCGTTCCTGGGATGGCGGGGTGTGCGCGTGCTGCTCGATAAACCGGATATGCTGCATCCGCAGTTGCGGGCCATCGTACGCGCGAGCCATTTCGGGCCGCTTCGTATCCTCCTGCCGATGGTGACCGAACTGAACGAAGTATATGCTTTCAAGGAGCACCTCGGCACGGTATATGAGGAATTGGCGGGAGAAGGCGTGGAGTGCGACGCCGATATTCCGATCGGTATCATGGTCGAGGTGCCCTCGGTAGCGATCAAGGCTGCCCGGTTCGCCAGAGAAGTCGATTTTTTCTCGATTGGGACCAACGATCTTACACAGTATACCCTTGCCGTGGATCGTGGCAACGATCTGGTGGCCGAAAAATTCCAGGAACTGGATCCGGCCATTTTGCAACTCATCCGGCAAACCGTCGAGGAGGCGCATGCCTGCGGCATCGGGGTCAGCGTGTGTGGGGAACTGGCTGCCCGTGCGGTAGCCACACCGATTCTGCTGGGGCTGGAGATCGACGAGTTGTCGGCTTCTCCCATCTACCTGCCGGAGGTGAAGCGCGTGCTCCGGTCCATCCGGATGGAAGAGGCCCGGGGGCTGGCTGATCGCGCTCTACAGGCCCGGGATGCTCATGAAGTCACATCCCTTCTCGAGAACTGGCTTCGTGAACACGATTGCGACGTGGCGAGCATGCTCGAGGCGTGATCGGACGAAGGGAACGGGTTTCCCTCCATCTTTTGCGGTAAACCGGGAACGCTTGCGTTACTTTTTTGTGTTACGCTTGTACCCGGACCGCATTGCGCTCCGGCTTTCCTCTCCTGCCGGTCGCTTCGATTCATGCTCTGCCTTCGACTGCGACATTTTGCGCTTGCTGCGCTCTGCTGCGCGGTTGTCCTTCCTGCCACGGGGCAGTACACATCCCATTTCGGGCGCAACAAGATCCAATACGAGAATTTCGACTGGCATGTCCTCGAAACGGAGCATTTCGACATTTACCATTACTCGGAAATGCAGGAGTTGGCCGAGTACGGCGCCGCTTTTGCCGAGGAAGCGTATGAGGAATTACAGAATCGGTTCAATTTTTCGCTCACGCATCGCCCGCCGCTGATTTTTTATTCGTCGAATCTGCATTTCAAACAGACGAACATTACTCCGGGCTTCATTCCTGACGGGGTAGGAGGATTTTTCGAGTTTCTGAAAGGCCGCGTCGTGATCCCGGCCAATGGAAATGTGCACCAGTTCCGCCGGGTCATTCGGCACGAACTCGTGCATGTGTTCACCTATGCAAAGGTGCTCCGCGTCATTCGGGATCACCGCGTTCCACCGGAGCGCTTCCTTCCTCTCTGGTTTACCGAGGGCCTTGCGGAATACTGGTCCGGTTCTCCCGATGAATCGCACGAGATGATCATGCGGGACGCAGTGTATTCCAATTACCTCGTTCCCCTGTCGAGCATCTATCGTATCAACGGCACCTTTCTCATGTACAAACAGGGGGAGGCGCTGTGCCGCTTCCTGGCTGAAACATGGGGCGAGGAGAAACTGCTTCGGCTCATAGAGAATTTCTGGAAGGATCGTGATTTCCGTCATGTGATGGAGGTCACGTTTCTGGAGGATTTCCAGGAAATAGACCGGAAGTGGCAGGAATGGCTCCGGGAGCGGTATTTCCAGGAAATAGACGATCTCGAGCTTGCGTCTATCAAGGCGAGAGGGGTGGCCACCGAGGGATTCAACGCCAAGCCGACGTTTTATCGTTTTGCGGACGGTTCGCGCAAGGTGTATTTCGTGGGTAACCTGACGGGATACAGCAATGTGTACCAGGTGGAGGTGGATTCGCTGTTTCGTCCGCTTGGAAAGCCTGAAATACTTATCCGGGGCGAACGGACGGACAATTTCGAGTCGCTGCATGTATTTGAAAGCCGGATGGGGATTTCCGGGGACGGGAAACTCGCTTTCGTTGCGAAAAGCGGGGAAGCGGATGTCATTCATGTGTACGATCTGGTTGGGGACGTCCTGCTTGCCACGTATGGTTTCGATGGCCTGGTGGCCGTGTATTCCCCGGCATGGAGCCCCGATGGGGAACGCCTCGTGTTTTCTTCCATCACAGGGAGCGGTTTCAGCGACCTGTTCGTCTATGACATTCCTGCGGGCCAATTGCACCGGCTGACGAATGACAGCTACGATGACCTCGATCCGGCCTGGAGTCCTGACGGCCGCCGGATCGCATTTTCATCGGATCGTACGACGATGGGCAAACACGACGCCTATAATATTTTTGCCTACGACCTCGACGAAGGTACGATCGGGTACGTGACGTTCGGTGAACGGCTGGATCATTCCCCGCGCTGGAGCCCGGATGGCAGACAACTTGTGTTTACGAGCGCCGTCCGGGGCGCAGACGGGCGGTACGGTGCGCAGAACATCTGGACAGCCGAAGCGCCTGTGGACGCTTCTCCCGAGATGGCTTCTTCCGGGGCAGGCGCGACGGTTCTTCTTACCGAATCCGGCCATGCGCCCGGAGGCGTATCTGCCGGGCGCCGTCTTCGCCGGCTCACGAATCTGACCACTTCCGCATTTGATCCGGTGTGGACCGAGGAAGGCAATCTTCTTTTTACCGGATTCGAGCATATGCGTTTTTCCATCCGCAGCCTGCCTGCCGCAGATTCGCTATGGACGCATCCTCGGAGCGAAGAAATCGTCGATCCGACAAAAGCGGAAGAGCCATGGACATTCGCCCGCATCGATGCCCAGGACCGCGAGGAGTCTGTCCGGTACAAAAAACAGTTCACGCTCGATCTGGCGCAGACCATTGTAAGCCAGAATCCTGTCTGGGGCACCCAGGGTGGTGCGGCGCTGGCGTTTTCCGACCTGATGGGCGACGATAAGTGGTTCTTTACCGTCTTTAACAATTCACGCGGCACCAGCGATTTTTTGCGCAGCCTGAATGTGGCGATTTCCCGCCAGCAGTTACACCGCCGGACCAACACTGCGTATGGTCTCTACCGTTTTGCGGGATTGCGTTACGATATCACAGATCCGGACGCGGCGCGCACATTTCCCACGCTATGGGAGACCATTTACGGGGGATACGGGCTTATCAGTTATCCGATTTCCATGTTCCGGCGAATCGAGGCGGGGACCTCCCTGAGCTGGGACGACAAGTATATTCCCTGGGCGCAGGTGGACAGGCAGGCGCTGCTTGTGTCGAATTCCGTGTCGCTCGTGCATGATAATGTGCTCTGGGGCATGAACGGTCCGATAGAAGGATACCGGGGCAGCGTGCTGACTGCCTGGACCACCGATGTGCTCTATTCCAACGTAAGCTATCTCACGTTTGCGGCGGATGTCCGCAACTACTGGCGGCTGCACCGCCACATTACGTTCGCCTCGCGCGGTCTGGGCAGGATGAACAAGGGGAAGGAGGCCCGTTTGTTTTTTATGGGCGGTAGTTGGGACTTGCGCGGATTTCCCCTTTTCAGCGTGCGCGGGCAAAAAATGTGGTTCACATCCCACGAACTGCGCTTTCCTATCCTGCTTGCTCCGTGGCTGAGCTTGCCGGTGCTGGCGCCGCTCGGCGTCGCCAACCTGCGGGGCGCTTTTTTCTTCGACGCCGCTCATGCATGGAATGCCTCCTATTATGAGCCGCGCTTGTCGAACGCGCTCCGGAGGCAACTGAACATCGGCGAAACGGTAGGGGCGATTGGAGGGGGTCTGCGATTGAATCTTTTCGGCGGGCTGGTGCTGCGCTACGATGTGGGATACCGGTACCGGGACGGTTTTCGGCACCGGGAGCGTTTCTTCAAGCAGTTCTTCTTCGGTTGGGATTTTTAGGAACGGGGAATCTGTCGATGGCGAGGACTTTTCGAAGCAGTCGGGTTTCCGGGTGTATTGCGCTTCTTGCCGCGGCAGTCGGGGTTGTGTCGGGGTGCTCGACCCTTCGTATAGACCCGCAACATATCATGGACCCCGTATGGCCCGTCGAAGGGAGGGACGTCCTCCGGTCCAATACCGTGCCTGATCAAGTCAATCCTCCTTTGCGACAGTACTGGAGATTCAATGCCCAGGCAGGTTTCGGGCTTGTTTCCCCGCTTGTGCTGGGGGATGCGATTCTTGTGGCCACTCGCAAAGGGGAAGTACATGCCATTGATCTGGAATCGGGCAAGCGGGTCGCACGCGATGCGTTCGGGGATGCGATCGAAGGCACGCCGGCCCATGCGGACGATCTGCTGGTCGTGCCCGTAGCCTGGGGGGGCAGGGCGGTGCGCGCCAGTGATTTGTTGACCGGAGAACGGTTGTGGCGGGCCGGCAATATCCCTGTCAGTTCAGGACTTGTGGTGTGGGGTGATTTTGTGCTTGGCGGGGATGTGGAGGGGTATGTCCGTGCCTGGCGATTACAGGACGGGGAAGAGGCATGGTCGGTGCAACTGGACGAACGGGCGGGTATCTACTCGACTCCCGTATTGATTGACGATATCGTGATCGTAGCGAATGATCACGGGCGGGTGACTGCACTGAATCCGTCGGACGGATCGCTTGCCTGGTCGGCGGATGCAGGCGCCCCTGTGCAGGTTTCTCTGGCCGCCACGGAAGATGTCGTGTTTGTTGCAACGACACGGGGCGGCATACGGGCGCTTGATGCGCGCAGCGGCGTTTTGCGCTGGGCATACGACCTGACGAATGGAGAGGAAGGCGAGTATATCGCCGGCACGGGCGGCTTGCCGTCGCGGCGAGGCAGTTTCGCTCCCCCCCAGAAGTATCTTACGGCGCCTGCGGTAGGAGAGCGTGACGTGGTGTTCGGCGCATCCGACGGAATCGTCCGTTCCCTGCATATAGCCGATGGGTCGCTCAACTGGGAAACGGATGCTTCCGCTGCGATTTCGGCTCCGCCGGTCATTACCGCCGAAACCGTTTACGTGGGTACCATGGGAGCGCTTTTGATGGGTTTCGACCGGAACGACGGCCGCCTGATATGGAGTACGGAGCTGGATGGGCGCATAAAGTCCGCTTTTGCGCTCAAGGAGTCGCGGCTGATTGTGTTGGCAGAGCCTCGTTATGTGTATGTGTACGAACCGGATCCGGGGGACGATGAAACGGAAGAAGGTGAGTAAAGCGGGCAGGGGGTGGTATACGGGATGGCTGCTGCATGTCCATCGGGTGCTTTGGGGCGCCTTGATGGTTACGGTGGTTACCCATGCGCCGGCGCGGGCACAGGGGGAAGATCGCAGGGATGGTCCGGCCTACGTGCATATCGACACCAACTTTCCTGAGGCGCTGGTTTTTGCGGACAGCCTGCTCGTGGGGGGCGCATCGGCCATGCTGCTGGCTGTGCCGGCCGCCAGTCGTTCCATTCGCCTTACGGCACCGAACCCGGATGCCTGGTCGATCGCTCCGATTGCCCGGCCGCTGGATGTAGCCCCGGGTGATACGGCTCGCGTGGTCATGCGCTTTCCGTACCATTACCGGATCGAATCGGAGCCGTTCGGGGCCGATGTGCTCATTCAGCACCTTGACCAGGGCCGTTCTATCGGTGTGACGCCGTTATTGTACCGGTCGGAGGATCCGCTGGAAGGAAGTATTCTGGTGCGGCGAATCGGATATATCTCCCAGAGCATACAGCCGGGAAAAGCCGTATGGAACCGCCATGTGGTGCATCTGGAGCCGATCAGCGAACTGGATACCGCGACACAGATGAACCTGAATCCGCCTCGTCCGCATCGTGCGTGGATCGATTACGCGGCGCTGGGAACAGCACTTGCCGCGGGCGCTTTTGCGGTGCATTACAAGTTCAAGGCAGACGATCTGGCGGACGAGTATGAGCGAACCCGCGATGAAGCGCTGACGCCACGCATCGAAACGCACGACTTCCGCGCCGCGGTGGCCTTCGGCGTCATGCAGGGCGGGGTGGCGGTTTTTGCGTTGAGGCTGGTGTTGAGGTAGCGGGCGCCCGACGATTCGTTCTGCGGGATTATCACGTCACCGCAAACCTCCGTGCGACGAGGATAGAGAGCGGCAACAGCGCAAGCACGATAAGACCTGCGATCCAGGTGCCGAATCCTGCGGCAAGCGTTGCGTCAAGAGCTACCAGTGCGAGCACGCCCGCTTTGACGGCCCGGCGTATGTGGGCCGGGGAGGGATCGGCGGCGGCGCGCCGGAACGAGGGGAATACCAGGAAGGCGAAGAAGAGAAGAAAAGGCAGCGCATCCAGTATCCGGTAGTCCGGCCGGAAGCCGAGGGAAAGCAGCGCTGCACATACCACGCCTGTGACGAGCATAGCGAACAGGATGGGGCGCTTGCGGCTCCCATGCACCTCGCCCCGGCTGATTACGACGATGGCTCCCACATACGCGACAGGCACGAGCGCAAGAAACCACAGGGTCGCCGGCATGCCCGACACCGCGCTGGCGCCCAACAGCAGATTTCCGCCGCGGCACAATCCCATACTGATCGGTCCTGCTATAGCGTGATGTTTAGCGGCTGCGTCATAGCCGAGGGCACAGCAGGCCACCGCTGCGGCGATGAAGAAAGATGAGAGGCTGACACAGGCTGCTGCCGCAATCCCCCCCACAAGCAGAACGCTTCCAAAGACGGCGGCTTGCGCCCGCGTGGCGCGACCGCTGGGAATGGGGCGTTCCGGGCGCTCCCTGGCGTCCAGGTCTGCATCGAACACATCGTTGAAGACCACGCCGCCGGCATACAGCCCCGCCGTGGCAAGCAGAAGAAGTACGAGTTCTTCGACCGGTGCATTGCCCTGACCGAACAACAGGCCCGTCATGGCGCCGGCGGCAGCGAAACCGGCAAGGATATCGGCAAACGCCGTGATGACGTTAGCCGGCCGGGCCAGTTCCAGAAATGCTCGAATGCGTCTGGCGGCGGTCATGCGGCAATGATTTCAAGGATTTAAAAACCTGCCGTGGACGTGAAGCGCCCTGTGATGGAAAAGTAGAATCCCATATAAAATACGGCGCCTGCGGGGTGAAAGCGCACCGGGTCGTTGAGCAGATTTCGGAGACCCAGCGAGACATTCAGATGATCTCCGGCCATACGTTTCGAAGCGGTCAGGTCTACCAGAAAGCGCTCGGGCAGACGCCAGGGCCAGACTTCTCCGGCTTCTATCGAGGCATTCCGGTATTCGGGCCAATGCGTAGCCGAAGCGTATTGCATGAGGGCTGACAGACTGAAGCGATCCGTCGCCGCTAATGTGGTGATGGCCACGATGCGCAACCGGGGAATGCGTTCGCCGTAGGCAAGCCAGAGCGGACCGTCCCGCCGGACCGTCTCGAACGTGCCGGAAACACGCTGGTGCAGTGTGGGCAGGAGGCGGAAAGCCATAGTGGCGGATACACCTCCCGTATGACCGCCTGCCCCCTGAACGAGCCGTGCCGCAGTCTCGAAGCTGCTGTGGTCGCCGTCCCATGCAATGGTGTATTCCGGCAGGATGTCGTTCCAGAAACCCCGGTAGAAGATAAATACGCTGCCGGATATGCCGGTCGAACCCCGACGTATCCATCCCAGGTCGGCGGTTGCACGGCGCGGGAACGGCTTATGGTCGTGTCCCCTACCCCTGAACGTACTGTAAGGCAGCTGATAACCCCGTTCCTGCCATAGCCACAGGTTCCGAGCGTCGGGGGGAGCGGCTCCGTACGATCCGGCGAGCCGAAAACGCTGCCTCGCCCTGGGCTGGATTTCCATGGAGGCGTAGGCCACGGCCCCGTTGTGTTCTTCACGTTGGATCCACTCCAGAATGAGGCGTGTGTGTCCGTGCCGGCCTATGCGTGCATTCAATCCCCCGAAAAGCCGCAGGTCCAGGAGGAGTGCATCGTGCAGGTATTCGGATGTCTGTCCGTGAATAGTTCGCACCTGTCCGCCGATGTGCAACATATGCACACGGGCGTCTGCTTCCGCCGCGAATTGGCGCTGCGTCCATTCCAGGTCTATATCTTCCCGGTTCTGTCGCAATTCAAGGGCGTCGCGGCTTGACGAAACCGCATAACGCAATGCGCCGCCGCTCCACAGCGGCAGTGTACCCGCCGCTCCCAGAAGAGCCGTCCGGCTTATGGTAGGGATTTCAAATCCCGTTTCCGGAAAAAACGCCATGTCCCCGGTGTGCGAAAGACCCGCCAGGATGCGCTGACTCCGGGACTGTCGCCCGAAGGCGCCCGTGAACCCCAACGCACGGGTCCGGATGTGTGTCTGTGTGCCCGGTATGTAATACAGGCGCCGTGCCCGATCGTGAAGTGCAGCGTCCGTTACGTGGAGTTCGTCGAGGCGCCCGTTTGCATGGCCCTGCCATGTTTTCTTGCCGACAGACATGCTGGCTGTGTGGACAGGTCCGATGCGATCGATGTTGATGGTTTCCGGAAGCGTGTAGCGGAACGGACCGGGATCATCGATCTCGTTTCCTACCGCAACACCCGCCTCCATTGACAGCCCGAACTCCGGATTTTTCGTATATATGCGGATGACGCCCGTGCGCAGAAACGCCGGACCCTGCATATCCATTCCTGATACGATTTCAATGCAGGCGGCATCGTACAGGGAGACGGGTAGCGTGTTGAGTCGATTCCTTCCCAATACGCGGGATGCTACGGGTATGTCGTCGATATACAGGTTCCAGCGCGCCGTACCGTCCGGGAAGCCGGGCGGAGCGGTTTGCCAGTGATAGCCCTCCAGACCGGCAGTGTACCAGAGCGTGGAAAACGCCAATACGTCGGAAAGGCGAGAGAAACCGTGCCGGACAATCTCTGCATGTGTTATGACCTCTTTGCCTGCATCGGGGATGCAGGCGGTTTGCTCATGATGCTGTCCGTATGCGGGGGATGCGAGAACGATTGTATGCCACAGGAACAGCACGGCGAAAACGGACTGCGGACGTTGCCCGTATCGCTTTAGACAGGACGGGTATTCGGAAGCGTCGAGTGCTTTTGCTTTCCCCATAGCCGGTTCTTATTTCAGCAGGGTGCGCAGCCAGTCCGGATTCCGAAACCGCAGGCCGATTCCGCCTGTCAGGCCCGCCGTGTCCAGCCTCGGGAGCGTATACGTCCGCATGACGTGTCCTTCGACGAAGAGGCGCAGGGTTTCCGAGAGATGCAGGTCGATCCGGGAAACGAGCGCGAGGGAAAACTCTTTTTCTTCTTCGTCTCCTGGTTCTTCGTCGAATATCATATGGTAGATGCCTGTACGCATGCCGGCGTGCCAGGAAAAAACACGGGGGACGGTATACTCTGTGCCCCATCCTACGAAGGTAAAAAAGGCGTTGAAGGAAGGGGTATCGCGGCGCACTGCCGAGTAGCGGTGCAGGGCCACGCCTGCTTCCGCTTCACCGAAATAGAAAGGGGTGGCGGCCGTGAATATGCCCCCGGATCCATGTTGCCAGTGGCTGTAGGAGGCATTGTGCCGGACAGCCGGCGTCATGCCGCCGCGCAATGCAATGCGGGAGAAGGGCTCCTGCGTTTCCTGGGCGCATGCCGCCGAAGCGAGGCATCCTGTCGCCAGGCATACGGCAATAAGAGCAGGGAACACCCGTGTCGAGCGGGTCGAGCAGGTACTCACAGGGATAAGGAAATGCGCTTTGCGCCGCCGAATCGCGCCACGGCGGAAAGCGTAACGGTGAAAATCGTGCGGTCGTTGTCGGCACGGTGCGCCTCGTTCCGGATGAAAGCGGGGCCTGCATCTATCTGCCCCCACCAGGAGGCGCCGTACTGGGCGCGAAGACGCAGTCCCGGCCGCACGACCCGTTCGGAAACACCGTCGAGAATAAATTCCACCGCATCCGCTGCGAACGGATAGGGATCGTGTATGTCCGCAGTACCCTGAAAGAGTACGTCGAGGCGGGGGGACACGGCAAGATCGAGTTCTCCGCGTCCGGTGTAGAACGTGGCATACGCAGCTGCATGAATATAGTCGTTGTACGGTGCCCCGATACCTCGAAGCAGGTGCGTATACCGGCCTTCCGGCTGATGTGCGTTGTAGGTGCGCGCGGCCACGGCGGTCCACGCCGTTCCCAGATCGGCCCGGGCGAGACCGGCGTACTGGAGACTGCCGCTCAGGGCAATGGAAGAGGGTTCGCCCGACTGGTTCAGCAGGTCCGCATCGTCAAGCAGCACCTGTCCCTGGAACGTCCATGCCCGGTACTGCGCCCAGGCCATGCCGGCCAGCAACCCGTTGTTTTCGTCGTTCTTGGGCCGCCCGTCGACGGCAAGGGCATGGAGCGTGAGCGGATTGAAGAATTTGAGAGAGAGTCCAGCCGATGAACCGGACCAGACCGTGGATTCCATCAGCGAAATCGCTACGTTCCGGGAAGGGCGCCAGTCGAGGCGATGGGCGGACAGGTAGCGTCGTATGCTGCCGGACCGGACGCTATCCGCTCCGGCGGTTCCTGTGAATCGTCCGTCGCCGGTGATGCTGTCGAGTTCTCCCACGATGCTTCGGAGCGCGAGCCGATTTCCACCGATGCGCACATACATCCGGTCGAAATCCACCGGGTTTTGGCTTACGAGAAGGGCGGTTTCTCCATAGGGGCCCCAATGCTGCGCCAGCCGTCCGGCGTAGACCGACACATAGCGGGTTCCCAAACCGATGTATGCTTCTTCGTTGCGCGAGACAAGCCGGTTAGCGGCTTCGAGGGCGTCGGGGTCGTACCGGTACCAGGCGTCAAAGCGCATGCCGCCCTGCGCCACCAGGGGCCCATGTTCCAGAAATACGCGAATAGCCGTTTGCGGGTATACGTGCAGGCCAGCAATCTGTAAGGGCACATCGCTGTCCGGCGCCGGCCTCAGCGGATCGAGGCGCTGTGTCGAGGAAGCCCGTACGCCCGGCTGAACCCCGATGCCTACCTGCGGGCGGCTTTCGTCTTGCGAGGTTCCGTATTCCTCGTGCAACCGCTCCGCCCAGCGCCGGACCGGTTTCGGAAGCTCCTCACTCGGCAGTGATCTCAGAGCGGAAGCAATCTCACCGCCGGTATAGGGAAGCGCCGTCGGATGCAGCGACGTCAGATATCCACGGGCCTGCAGGCGATGGATATATTCGTAGGCCCAGTGATCGAGAGGGACCGGCCGGTTGGAACCCGAAGCGGCGTGCTGTGCGGAGACGGATGGTACACACATGAGCCCCGCTCCGAAGAGCAGAATGGACGCCAGCGCAAGAAGCGGGCGGCATAGGCTACGAAGCATCGGCATGGCGGCGGATCGGACGGGTTGCATGGTGCAAGATACGGCGCGCATGAAACCATTTCGGGGCGCTTTCATGTAAGAATGCCCGTCATGCGAACAGGCCGACCGGCAGCGAGGGGCAATACAGGCTTTCCGCTTCTTGCACACCGGCATTCGGATTTCCCCCGATTATCTTTTTTCCGACGGATTTACTCACGCGTCGTGTCGCGCAGAACCGAACTCATATCCCTGATTCTGGCCGATTTTCTGGCCTTCGGCGCGGCGAGTATTCTCCTCTACATGGGCCGGTTTCAATGGGAATGGTTCGGCACGGAATACGCGGAACCTCCCTGGATGTTTGTGCCCATCGCCGCACTGGCCGTCTACTGGTTCTGCCTTTTTCTCTTTTTCGGCATGTACCGCGAACGGTATGCAGACAGCCGGTTCGACGAACTGGTTTCAGTGGGAAAGGTGGTGTCGGCCGGGATGCTCGTCCTCGTTTTTGCGATTTTTATAGACACGCTGGAGCCGGGCGCTACCCGGAGCCTCATTTTTTTCTACTGGGTTGTGACGTTATCGTTTGTGGCGTGCGGCCGGGTCATCGTGCGCTCCGTACAGAAGGCGCTGCTTGTGCGTGGACGGGGGATGCACAAGGCGCTGGTGGTGGGGTGGACCGACCGGGTGGAGCAACTCTATGGCGAGGTGGCACGCTATCCGGAAGCCGGACTTCAGATCGTGGGCGCGATTCGCATGCGCCGCGACGAACCGGATTCTTCGGAGGGCGATGGGGCCATGTCGTATTCAATTGCAAACGGCGACGATGCCTTTGTACAAGCGGCCGACGATACCGATGTACATTCGATCGATGCGTTGCCGGGGCTCATTGACCGGCTTGGCGTGCAGGATGTGCTGATTGCATTGGGGTCGGAAGATCACGGTCCTCTTATCGATGTGCTCCGCCTGTGCGACGGGAAGCCGGTTTCCCTCAAACTGGTCCCCGACTTTTACACGCTCATCGGAGGGATGGCGCGCACGGAGCATATCTACGGCCTGCCGCTTATTGAAGTATTACCTGAACCTATGCCTCCTTGGGAAAAGAGTACCAAGCGGCTCATAGACCTTGTCGCAGCATCCGTTATACTGCTTGTCGGACTTCCTTTCTGGATCGCTCTGGGGCTGGTTGTGCGCCTGACTTCTCCGGGGCCGGCTATCTACCGGCAACGCCGCGTCGGGCGCTACGGCAAAGACTTCACGATGTGCAAGTTTCGCACGATGCGCCGCGATGCGGAAGCCGGGACCGGGCCGGTCTGGGCGCAGGAAGACGACCCCCGGTACACGCCTCCGGGCCGGTGGCTGCGGAAAACGCGCCTGGACGAGATTCCCCAGCTATGGAATGTGCTGAAAGGGGAAATGAGTCTGGTAGGGCCCCGTCCGGAACGCCCGTACTTCGTGGAAAAACTGGCGGCGGAAATTCCGCTTTACAGCCGGCGCCACCGTGTCAAGCCGGGCATTACGGGGTGGGCCCAGGTGAAGTGGAAATACGATTCGTCTCTGGAAGATGTGCGGCAGAAGGTCCGGTACGACCTTTTCTACATTGAGAACGTAAGTCTCCGCATGGATTTCAAGATTCTGTTTCGCACGATCCGAACGGCTATTCTCGGCAAGGGCCACTAATCGGCATGGCGCACGCTGTCGCGCAACAGGACGATCTTCTGGCGATCTACGAGCAATTGTACGTTCCCAGGGCGATCGAGGAAAAAATGCTCCGGCTGATCCGGCAGGGGCGCCTTTCGAAGTGGTTCAGCGGATACGGGCAGGAAGCCATTGCGACAGGATGTGCGCTCGGTCTCGAGGAACGGGATTATATCCTCCCGATGCACCGAAACACGGGTGTATGGACTACCCGCGGAGTCCCTTTACGTTCTCTCTTCTGCCAACTCATGGGACGGGAGGGGGGCTTTACGAAGGGGCGTGACCGGACGTATCATTTCGGGCTTCCCGAGCGGCGTATCGTGGGAATGATTTCTCACATGGCTGCGATGCTGCCAGTGGCGTGCGGCCTCGGGCTTGCTGCACAGTTGCACGGAGAGCGATTCGTGGCGCTGTGTTTTGCAGGGGACGGGGCCACGCGCGAGGGCGATTTTCACGAAGCGCTGAGTCTGGCAGGCATATGGAAACTGCCGGTGCTCTTCGTGGTCGAGAACAATGGATACGGCCTCTCGACGCCGGTGGAAGAGGCGGTGCCGATCGGGGATATTGCCGACGCCGCCGCCGGGTACGGAATGTTTGGCGCCGTGGTGGACGGCAACGATATTCTTGAAGTGATCCGGGCGGTTCGGCAGGCAGCGGAGCGGGCGCGCAGCGGAGCGGGCCCGTCCCTTCTTGAAATGAAAACCTTCCGAATGCGGGGGCATGAGGAAGCCTCCGGTACCGCCTACGTCCCTGATGACTTGTTTGCCGAGTGGGCGAAGCGGGATCCTCTGGAGCGGCTTGCGCGGCAGGTGGTGGACGCAGGGCGTGCTACCGGAGAAGAACTGGAAGCGGTGCGGGTACGCATTGCCGGGCAGATCGACGAGGATATCGAATATGCCTTGATCCGGCCTGCGCCCGAAAGCACGCTCGAAACGGAACGCGCCGGCGTGTTTGCACCGGCTGAACCTCTCCGGGAGAAATTATCCGGAACCGACAGGGGAGCAGGCGCTCCGAAGCGGTACATAGACGCTGTTTCAGAGGGGCTCCGGCAGGCTATGGAGGAAGATGCCTCCGTACTGCTTCTGGGGCAGGATATTGCCGAATACGGGGGCGTATTCAAGGTCACCAAGGGATTTCTGGAAGCATTCGGCCCCGGCCGGGTGCGAAATACCCCCATTATCGAAAGCGGAGCCGTCGGAGCCTGTATGGGACTGGCGATCGAGGGCTTCCGGCCCATTCTGGAAATACAGTATGCGGATTTCATTGCCTGCGGATTCAACCAGATCGTCAATAATCTGGCCACCACCCATTATAGATGGGGGCAGTCCTTGCCGGTTACGATACGCGCGCCCATCGGGGGCGGCATTGGTGCGGGCCCTTTTCATTCGCAGTCGAACGAAGCCTGGTTTTGCCACATACCCGGTCTGAAAGTGGTGTTTCCGGCCACGCCGTACGACGCCAAGGGACTCTTGATGCGGGCCGTTCGGGATCCGAACCCCGTTCTTTTCCTGGAGCACAAGCGCCTGTACCGTTCCCTGAAGGAGTTGGTCCCCGATGCGCCGTACGAGATTCCGTTCGGCAAGGCGCGCATTGCCCGCGAGGGGACGGCAGCCACCATAGTCACCTGGGGAGGAGGCGTGCCCTGGGCGCTCGATGCGGCGGAACAGTGGGCCGGGCGGGGATACGAACTTGAAGTGGTGGATCTGCGTACGCTCGTGCCTTGGGATATAGAAGCGGTGCTGGGATCCGTGCGAAAAACAAACCGGGTGCTCGTGTTCCACGAGGCGCCGCTGCAAGGCGGATTCGGCGGAGAGGTGGTCGCCCGCATTACCGAGGAGGCTTTCGGGCAACTCGATGCGCCGCCGGTACGGGTCGGTGCGGAAAACATGCCGGTTCCGTTTTCCATCCGTCTCGAAGAAACCCTATATTCCGCTCGCGCAAAACTGGACGAAGCGTTGCACAGCCTACTGGCGTACTAATCAAACAACCAGCCTACTGGCGTATTGACAAGACTTGCTGCCGGCGCATCATAGCGGATCGCCGGCGATCCTGCGCAGCCCACTCTCATCACCCATCAGAACATTCCATCCGGACATGGCGGACACCACGACGAGCATGCCTGAAAAAGGAGAAGCGGCCCCCGACTTCGAGGGATCGGCGCAGGGCGGCCAACGCGTGCGCCTCGCCGATTTGCGAGGCCGCAAGATAGCCCTGTATTTCTACCCGAAAGACGATACGCCGGGCTGTACCAAGCAGGCCTGCAACCTGCGCGACGGCCACCAGGACCTGTTGAACGAGGGAATCGTTGTGATCGGCGTATCTCCCGACGACGAAGCATCCCACGCAAAATTCGCCGGAAAGTATGACTTGCCGTTTCCGCTGCTTGCCGACCCGGACAAGGATATTATCGGGCGATACGGCGTGTGGGGCGAGAAGAATCTCTATGGCAAGAAGACGATGGGGTTAAAGCGCACGACGTTTCTAATCGATGAAGAGGGGTGCATCGTCCATGTGTTCAAGCGCCCGAAAGTATTAAACCACAAGCGCGAAATCATGGAAAAATTCAATCTTGCGTAAGGTCCCATCGAAGCACGAACGGCGCATCCGCGTTGTTGGGGTTAAGGAGATGAATTTCAGGAGCTTCCAGTACGTTTTCCGGAAGAGGCAGCACGATCCGGTCATACAGGTATGCCTCGCAGGAGTCGCTGCCGTTGTCGTGGCGCAGCAGGATTGCTGCGGCCCGCCCCGTCACCTGGGTGTGCGGCTCGAACGTATGTTCGGTGCAGCCGCCCGTATAGGCGATCAGCACCGAGAGCGAATCCGAGACGATGGCCGGCGGCTCGTCCGGGGAATTGGGCGAAAGGTTGGTGAGAATCTCATACGGGTCGCCGAACCTTTCCGGGCCTGGAGGGGCCTCCGGCGAATTGCACCCTGCCCATGCGCCGATCAAAAGAACGCAAAGGCCCGCAAGGACCCGGTCGTGCGTTATTTTTCGAACCCTATGCTTCATTAGATCATGCCGCACGCTACGTACGAGCCGGTTATCGGCCTGGAAGTGCATTGCCGGCTTCTTACCGATTCCAAGGCGTTCAGTTCTGATTCCGCCCGGTTCGGCGCCGGGCCGAATGTGCATGTGGATCCGGTCAGTCTCGGCCATCCCGGCACGCTGCCCGTGCTGAACCGGCGAATGGTCGATTATACCCTGCGCATGGGGCTTGCCACCCATTGCCGGATCGCGCCCCGCTCCGTACTGGCCCGCAAGCATTACTTCTATCCCGACCTGCCGAAGGGCTACCAGATATCGCAGTACGAGACGCCTATCTGCGCCGGAGGGCATGTGGACATCGTTTTGCAGGAGAAGGATGCGCCGCCCGTCATCAGGCGCATAGGGCTGACGCGCATTCACATGGAGGAGGACGCAGGGCGATCCATCCACGATCAGGATCCGTACGATACGCTCCTCGACTATAATCGCTGCGGCACGCCGCTCATCGAAATCGTTTCCGAACCGGACCTGCGGTCGCCCCGGGAAGCTTACCTGTACATGCGGAAAATCCGCCAGATCGTGCGGTATCTCGGCATTTCCGACGGCAACATGGAGGAGGGATCGCTGCGCTGCGACGCAAACGTGTCGATTCGCCCCCTGGGGAGCAAGGACCTCTGCGAGCGCACCGAAATCAAGAATATGAACTCGTTTCGAAACGTGGAGCGCGCCCTCGATTATGAAATCGGCCGGCAGATACGACTGGTCCAGGGGGGCGGGAAGGTTGTGCGGCAAACGCTGCTCTGGGATGCGGACCGGCAGGAGACCCGGCCCATGCGTTCCAAGGAGGAAGCGCATGATTACCGGTATTTTCCGGACCCCGATCTGGCGCCGGTGTTCGTGACGGACGAAGAACTCGACCGCATCCGCGGCGAACTCCCGGAAATGCCGGAGGCGCGCAGCACCCGTTTCCAGGATGCGTGGGGATTGCCCGCCTATGATGCAGCGATTCTCACTGAGGAACGCGAACTGGCCGACTATTTCGAGGAAACCTTGACGGCGTTAGGGGTGGAAGGAAACGGCAAGGAAACGCATGGCCCGGCGAAAAGCGTCTCCAACATGATCATGGGCGATGTGCTCCGCGTGCTCAAGGAGAACGCCACGTCCATCGAGGAACTTCCCATTCGCCCTCCGCGCCTTGCCGCGCTGGTCCGGTTGCGTCTTGGCGACCGGATATCTTCCACGGCGGCCCAGGAAATTTTCGAAGCCATGCTGGAGCGGGACGATGCGCCGGAGGCCATTGCGGAGGAACAGGACCTCATCCAGGTCTCTGACGTGACTTCCCTTGCGCCCGTCGTGGAAAACGTACTGGACGATCACCCGCAGCAAGTGGCGGCGTATCTTGGAGGCAAGGAGGGCCTCATCGGGTACTTCATCGGGCAGGCGATGCGGCGCTTCGAGGGTTCGCCCGATCCCAAACTTGTGCGTAAGCTGCTGCTCGAGGGCCTTGAAGCCCGCCGCGAGTAGATTCTTGCCGACTGCACTGCGCCCGGCGGTATTTTCGCGCCGATCTTTTTCTCTTTTCGTTTTCATCCAACCATACGCTAAATCTCATGCTTGTTGCCGGTAACTGGAAAATGCACACGGATATTGATGCGGCGCGTACCCTTGCGCGCAATGTCGTGGATACGGTGGGAGACCCCGGGGATGTAACGGTCGTGGTGTGCCCGCCTTTCGTGAGCCTGTCCGCTGTGGCCGCGGAGATTGCCGGTACGCCGGTGGGTCTCGGAGCCCAGAACATGCATATGCAGGATGCGGGCGCCTTTACCGGCGAGGTATCGGCTCCAATGCTGACGTCGGCGGGATGCCGGTACGTGATTCTGGGGCATTCCGAACGCCGGCAGTACTTCGGGGAGACGGACGCGGGGGTATGCGCGAAAATCGAACAGGCGCATGCCCACGGTCTTGTGCCGATCGTGTGTGTGGGCGAGACCCTGGAAGAGCGCAAGGCGGGCAAGGCCGAAGAGGTCGTGGGTCGGCAACTGGTGCACAGTCTGCATGGCGCAGCGCCGGATACTCCGGATCATCTGGTGATCGCCTACGAACCGGTCTGGGCGATCGGTACGGGTGAAACGGCCACGCCCGATCAGGCGCAGGAAATGCATGCTTTCATCCGGGGGCGGCTGAATGAACAATTCGGGGAAGAGACGGGTCGCGCCCTGCATATTCTGTACGGAGGCAGCGTCAAACCGGGCAACGCCGCCGAGCTGTTCGGGCGGGCGGATGTGGATGGCGGATTGATCGGCGGCGCCAGCCTGAAGGGGGAGGACTTTGCGGCGATTGTGCGGGCGGGGTAGTGGGTCCGGGCAGGCCCTGTCAACGTTGCTCCGGATTGTGTTTTTCTCGAGTATTCACTCGGTATTTCGGATTATTTTTAAAAATATTTCACGATTTCTTGACAAAGAGCAGGCACACGTTTATACTGAGCATGGGGTATCGCTTTTGAAGTATCCCGACGTGTTTTTTTGCCAGAAAATGATAACGCTAACATTCCTCCTTTCCGCGTGACCCCCCGGCGGTTTTCGCGGTTCATGCAAGCACACGACGCAGGTTAATCATGATCAGGAGATACGCTTCTTCGCTTCTCGTCCTTGGAGGTTTGCTTCTCTCTACAGGTCTCGTCCATGCGCAGACGGGTAAGATAGCAGGTACCGTCACCGACGCGGTCACGGGAGAACCCTTGTCCGGGGCAAATGTGGTGGTCGAGGGCACCCGGTTGGGGGCCGCCGCCGACGCCGAGGGCAACTACTTCATTTTACAGGTGCCCCCGGGTACGCATGTCGTACAGTCGACGATGATCGGTTTTGCAACGGTGACGCAGACCGACGTGCGGGTCTACATTAATCAAACGGCCCCGTTGAATTTTTCGCTTTCCCCCTCTGCGGTGCAAGCAGAAGAGGTGGTGGTGGTTGCGGAGCGTCCGCCTGTAGAGGTGGATCTCACGGGCAGCAAACAGCGCATGAGCGGTGAGGAGCTTGATAACAGTTGGGTGAAGACACTCTCTGAGGCGCTTCTGATTCAGACGGGAACGAACATCCACGGCGGTATTCGCGGGGGCTTTGGACTCGAGGACAGCTATTTCATTGATGGGCTCAGCCTGCGCGACAATGTTTCAGGGGGTAATTTGGCAGGCGTCAACACCACGACCATCGCGGAACTGGAGGTCCTTACCGGTGGCTGGAGCGCAGAGTACGGGCGCGCGACGGGTTCGGTAATCAACATTGTCACCCGTTCTGCTTCAGACCGCATTCGCGGCACGATACGTTCCCGATATCGCCCCGCGGGACAATATCATTGGGGCCGGAATATTTACAGTAAAGAGAATTATGAATGGAAGGTGATGGCTACGCTCGACTACTGGACCGAGAACACCGGGGGAGGCGCGTGGGCCGCGCGAACCCCGCAGGAGCGCCTCGATGCGTGGACGAATTTCATCACGGGGGATCTTTTCGGGGACGTTTCACGCCGCATGCAGGATTATGCCGAGCGCGCTACCTGGGAGGGCGAGGGAACGTTCTATGGGCCGATCACGGAAGACCTGGGGTTTCTTGCTTCGGGGAAGTACGTGCGGAGCGCCCCGAATTTCCCGGCTTATCTGGAGTATACTCAGGATTGGAATTACCAGGGCAAGCTGCATTACCGGCTCGGCTCCAGCAACCGGCTTGAGCTTTCGGGCCTTTACCAGGGTTTCGACAACACGGATGGCCCGCGGTTGAGCTACTGGTCCAGTGAAGATGCATTCGTTTCGGGGTTCTGGGGCCCTCCGCCGTACTATCACTCCGGTTATTCCACGTTCAAGTACTGGCCCTACGGCACCTCGAACATCTTTCAGGTTCCGACGCCGCCGGAATACATGCGGATGCGGAGTGGACAACTGGCCTGGACGCACGTATTCAATCCTTCATCTTTTCTCGACGCCAAGGTGAGCTACACCACCATGCGTCTGGATCGGGACAACTTCGGCCAACTCGAGGACAGCGAATTCTATGATCCCGAGTCAGAGGAGTTTGGCACCCACTGGGACGAAACAATGATTCCGGGCAACCCGCTGTTTTTGCTGCCTCCCATTTTTCATCGCCGCCACCCGGGCATTTTTCAACTCAAGGTGCGCTCAGAGGCCGCTGTAGCCAAGGTGGACTACACGAATCAGGTAAGCCAGGAGTTTCAATTGAAGGCCGGTGTGTTCATCTCCCCACAGTACGTGTCGAAGACCTTTAAGGCCGGAGACATGCCGGGCGCCGTCTACTCCAATTTGGCGACGAAGCCCGATTTCAAGCCGTGGGATGCGGCAGCCTATGTGCAGGGGAAGGTGGAGCTGAACGGCATGGTGGTCAACGCGGGGCTGCGTTTCGACGCCTTTGATGCGAACACGAAAGTGGCGCCCTCGATATTCGATCCGGGCGTGTTCGACGAGGCCCACGTGCCCAGCTACGATGCGGAAACGCACGGTGTGCAAACCCGTTCTCGGGCCGTGCTTTCACCGCGTTTCGGCATATCCCATCCGATCACGGAGTTGACCGTGCTGCACTTTTCCTACGGTCACTTCAACCAGCGCCCGGCGTGGCAACTGATCGGTGGCGGCCCGACGATTTTTCACATCACGTCCAGTTCGGAAGGCAATCCGGATGCTTCACCTGAGGAGGCGTTCGGTTTCTATCACCCCAACACCAACACGGCCAACCCGGAGCTCACCTTCGAGAAGATCATTCAGTACGAGATTGGCTTCGATCAGCATATTCCCCGGTTGGCCCAACTCGACGTGACCGCCTATTACAAGGACGGCAAGAATCTGACTTCTCTCGGAGTGAGCCAGGGGCGGGTCGACTTTGTGGGATTCGGATCGCACGCCAACCTTTTCGGCCTCGGGGGTTCGGTAAACACCGAGGTGTATACCGACCCGGTGGCCACCCTTGGGTTCGCGCCGGGAGGCGGCCGCAGCCGGGTAACGACCAATGGCGGGTTCGTCGATGTGAGAGGCCTCGAAGCGTCCATCGAGACGCTCTTTTTGCGGAACGCACGCCTGAAGCTTGTTTTCAACCGCTCTTTCGTGCGCTCCGGCCAATACGGTTTCAGACAGATATTCGTCGAAGTGGATGGCAACCCCGTACGGCCAAACCGATTGCACGGCGTGAGCCTGAGAGACCGGGGGACCTCCGGGCAGAACAACGACCAATGGAACCCGACTACGAGCTTCAAGGCAATCCTGAACTTGTTCACGCCGGAACAATTCGGCCCTGACCTTGGAAGTTTTTACCCGTTGGGAGGATGGCATGTGAACGCCTTTTACAATTTCGCCAGCGGCCACCGCTACACCTATCACTCCCCGGGAGATTTCTCGACCGAGCCCAATAACAGGCGGTGGAAACCCTACCACAACACTAACCTGCGTATCTCGAAAGCCATTGGCCTGGTTGGCTCTTCGGAGATTGAGTTCAGCGTGGACGTTCATAATGTGCTCAATACCAACCGCATCAGGTTCCCCACCTCACAGGATGCCTTGGTTGCTTACCACGAAGAAGATCAACTCCCGGTGAATCCAACAACGGGGGAAGAAAGCGAATGGGACTGGTACGATCTCGTTCAGCTTCCCCGGCAGATGTTTTTCGGGGTACAATTGAACTTTTAATCGCCCAGGAAGCAAGTTTTTTTCAGCCTAACCGGAGCCCAGACCGATGAGCATAACGACACGGCAAGTCTCCTTTTTCACAGCCTTCGTGATAGGCGCTGTCCTGGCTGCGTTCCCCGCCCCGGTCGCTGCGCAGGCCATCACCGACCACCAACTCACGCGGGGCAAGTTCTGGACCATTGTCAGTGAGGCAGTTCCCAACCCGGCCGCCTGGAGGTCCGCCTACCCCGGCTACTTCGAGGCCCCTACGAGTTGGTTCAACACCTTCGAAAACTGGGTCGCTCTCGTCGACGGGGATCTGATCGTTGCCGGTCCGCCCACCTTCAACGTCGTCGGGCACACTTTGGTGAAGAACTACAACTTCAGCCAAAGCGCACAGGAAGCCGAGGAGTATTCCTTCGATGTGGTTACTTCCATTGATCCGTCAGCACCTGGGGTGCCGACTATCCCTTTGCGGGTATCCCGAAAGAGGATGGTCTGGAGCCTGCCGCAGTACGACGACTTCATCATACAGCGCGAGGTGTACACGAACGAGGGCGGCACCACCATCCAGGACTGGTATCACGCTGTTACCTACAGCATCAATATCGCAACGGGCGTGCCGTATGGGACTCCGTTCGATGACGAATATGTCTGGGATGCTTCCTTCAGCAATTCCCGGGAAGAACAGGGGAACTTCGTGTTCTACGACGACACCTCCATGCCGCCGAACCAGAGTCCCGTGACCTATGACATTTCTCCCGGCGACGTCACGGGCGACCGGGGGGATCCGGGCAATATCACCATCCAGAATTCGATCGACCGCAGGCTCTATTCGCCCCAGATATTCACCGACAACATCGTGGACGTGACGCCCAACAAGTTCGGTGAGAAGAAGGTTTATCAAGGAATCTATCACCGGATTCTGAATGAGAACCCGGGCGCGCCCGACGAAGAATTCTGGCAGCCCACGAACAGGGACCCGGACTATGTTCTCACGCGCATGACCCCCGAGCAGCCGCGGATGAGCTGGCGCGAGGCGAACGCCGACGCGTCCACCGTCGATGGCAATATCTATGAACGCCTTGGCGCTTTCAACCTGGGCATCGGCCCCTATGACATTGCCCCCGGAGATTCCGTCGAGCTGATCCGGGTGATCGCGCTCGGGGAGATGGACCGCAACGTTACCGAGCGGGGCGGCCTGGAGGCCACGCAGAACTACCTTGCGGCGGGAATGGCCAATCTGAAGGAAAACTGGGCGGCCGCTCTGGGGATCGTAGAGGCCTGGCAACGCACCGGGAACTGGAATGCCGGCATCACCGCCTATCCGCCGCCTACCGTCGGCGATGCTCCTTTCGCCAGCAACGACGACATGATCCAGGTCGAGTTGTTTGCCGATCCCGAGACGCTCACGCAGGGGTTCGATATTACCTTCACGGCCGTGCCGAACGGCTACGTTGATCCGATCAAGGGACGCAACGATTGGGCCGGGTACAAAATATACCAGTCCGAGTCGCGCATAGAGGGGCCCTGGGAGGAGGTGGCGAACATTTCCCGGGACCAGGCTGCCGGGTTGACCACCGGCAACAAGGTCACCTACCGCCTTGCAACGAAAGCGGGCATCCCGTATCGCTACTGGGTCACTTCCTATGACGAGGATGGGCTGGAAAGCGGGTTTACCGCCTACACATACAACGCGCTGGCCGCCAAGCCGGCGCCAAGCAACAGCCTGTCGGATGTGCTGGTTATCCCTAATCCTTTCCGGCAGGTCAGTGGTCTTGCCGATCCCTCCGAAGAAAAGAGAATCAGTTTTCTGAACATTCCGGGGATTTGTACGATCCGCATTTTCAATGTCGCTGGAGAGCTGATTCGCACCATTGAGCACAATGACGGTTTCGGGGAGGAAGCCTGGGGAAGTGCGCTCGAAGGCGACTACCTGCTGACTCGCTTCTTTCAAAACGTGCAGCCCGGGGTGTACATCTACCACATCGAGTCGCATGTGTCCGGCCACGAAGGGGAGGCGGACATGGGCAAGTTCATCATCATCAAGTGAGTAAAACCGTAACGTCGTCCGAACGCCGAGACTTTCTACCGGGGGTAGCCAAGATGAAAAAATATGCCTCACTCGCCTGTGCATCGATCCTGTTTCTGGCGGTGCATCCGGCCCATGGGCAAATCGAGCCTGACGTAGGCACTGGTGTCGAATCGCCCTCTTTTCAGCGGGTCGGGCAATCCGGTTTTCAGTTTTTGAAACTGCCCACAAGCGCACGCCAGGCGGGCATCGGCGGCATTCTGTCTTCCGCAGGCTACGCGGACGCCGCCACGGTATTCACCAATCCGGCCTCGACCGTGAACGTCGAGAATTTCAATGTGGCGATTTCTCACGTGCAATGGTTTGCCGATATTGCTTATCAGAGCGCCGCCGCTCTCAAGCAATTCGAGGGCATAGGCACCGTAGGCGTTCACGTCTTCTACCTTGATTACGGAGACATGCCGAGGACCGAAAACCGTCCCATTCTGGACCAGGGGGTGCCTACCGGGCGCTCGGAGGTGCTCACCGACCTGGGTACGGTTTCCGCCCATAATCTCGTGGCGGGGGTCAGCTATGCCCGCCGCATCACGGACCGCCTTTATTTTGGCGCCAACGCCAAATACATTTCCGAGACGCTCGATGACGCCAACGTCGGCGCCTGGGCCGTCGATGTGGGTACGGTCTTTTACACAGGTCTCCGCAGTCTCCGTCTAACCATGGTCGGCAAAAATATCGGCCCCGACACCCAAATCGCCCAGTTCGACGAGCGCATAGGCTACGAACCCGCCAACGTGCGGATGCCTGTGAATTTCAGCATAGGCGCTGCCTACGACGTGATTGAGGCCGGGGAGGGCAGCCCGCATGCCTGGACCTTCGCCGGCGAGTTCGTTCATCCGAACGACGGCCCCGAAAAAGTGAACACAGGGACGGAGTACGTCTTTCGGGACCTGCTTGCGCTACGGGCAGGGTACCGGTTCAATTACGACGAGGAAGGTATTACCCTTGGGGCCGGTCTGAAAGTTACCACCAGTGCCGGGGGCATCGCCGTCAACTATGCATGGTGGGACTTCGGCGTTCTCGGATACACCCATATGTTCTCACTGGCTTTCGGACGGTAGGGCTCCTGTCCTCAAGACACAGCCAACCAACTCCGAGCACGTATGGAACCCACCCCACTGGCGAACGCATCCCGCGCCGCCGCGCGACCGGGGCGTCGGTGCATGGCGGGGCCTCGATGGCGAAGCGCCGTTGCCGTCCTTCTTCTTGCCGCCACGGTATTTGGCGGATCTGCTCAACGGGCGGCGTCTCAGACCAACCCGGTCGAGGTACGTGAGATCGACGGGTACATCGAGATCGACAACGGCCTCGTCAAAGCCCGATTCACGCCGAGCCCCGAAGGCGTTGATCAGGCCTTCTTTGCCGCGCAGGCCGGGCAATGGGTGCTTGTGGCTGAGGCGTTTCGTCCTCCCAACCCGCGCCCGCACACTACCACTGCACTGTACCTGGATCGCTCCAACGAGCAGGGTCGGGCCCTGCGCATTGCGGAGGAGTACCGCGTGATCGTTCCCGAAGTACTCCGTACGGTGCACGTGAGCCAAAAAACTCCCGAGGAAGTACAGGTGGTGCTTACCGGGGAGACCCCTATGGTGCGCGTCGAGCAGACCGTGAGCCTGCAACGGGGAAGAAACATCATTCACGTCGACGTGCAGGGGGTGCTCCGGGGCGATCCGCCGCAATTGGAATATCTGTTTTCCCCATTTTCCTTTGCCGAGGCGGGATCCCCGGATTTCAGCCATGCGCCGGCCTACAAGCGATCTCCCGGCGATGTCATCGGCGATCGCGCCTTCTTTGCGCCCGCGGCCATCGTGCAGACCGGGAGCGTGTTTGCAGCCTTGGTACCCGATCTTGACCAGATCAACGAGCACATTGTATACGGGCAGCACGCGCGACCTCAAAAGCATCCCTGGATTTTCGGCGTTCCTATCGACTCGTCCAGGATATCCATGCCGGCCGTGCTGGATCTGGAACTTGCCTCCGGGATGACGAATCACCCGCTGCTGGCGTATGGCGTCATGGACGCGATCACGGAGCAGCACGTTTACTGGCGCCATGAAAACGCGGGTGGAACCCTCGTTCGTACGCTTTCCGACAACGAGGTGCGTTACGGGATGGATCTCATCCTGGACGCCGAAGCCTCGCCTTACCGGGGATACCAGGGGGCGGCTACGTATCTCTGGGACCGTTACGGGAGGCACTATTTCCAGCGTCCCCGCCCCCAGGCGATGCCATTCGCCGAGTATGCCTCGATTGCGTATCCGGCATCTTTGGCCTATAAAGGTTTTACTGTCGAGTATGAAGACGGGAAGCCCGTCATGGTCCACCGGGACCCTGAAGGACCGGATGCCTGGAATTCCTGGCAGCAGTGGGAAATGGAGGGGCAGCCGGTCGGGGCGCTGCGGCTCACGGCGCCGCAGTGGTTTCATCTGACATACAATACGGCCTGGTGGAATAACGTAGCGGACGCCACCGGATTCTATTATTGGGGCGAGCGGCTTGGGGATCCTTCACTCATCGACAAGGCCCGCCGCATGGTCAACCTGGCCCTCATGGCGCCGCAGCATGAGGGTTTGTTTCCTTCCCTTTACGATCTGAACGAGAAGCATTGGATAGGCAGCCTCTGGCGATTTCCGACCGAGGGGTACGATCCGGACGAAACACGGACCTACTGGAACTGGGAAGAGGGGGACTATCAGACGGCATCGGCCAGTGTGACAGCGGGTTATCTGATGGAGGTCTATCGTCTCTATCAGAAAGACCCGCGTATTCTGGATTACGTCCAGCGGTATGGCGACTTTCTCATAGCACGTATGCAGCCCGAAGGCAGTGTGCCCGCCTGGTTCACCGAGCATCTTGAACCTCGTCCGAGCATGCGCTGGAACGCCGATGGCGGAGCGCATGCGTGGGTACTCAGTGAGCTGTATCGCGCTACCGGCGAAGATAAATTCCTGCAAGCAGCCAAACGCGCCGCACAGTTTCTGATAGATGACGTAATGCCTCAACAAAGATGGGTGGATTTCGAGGCGCTATACTCCTGTGCCGTCAAGGCCGAGACCTTCTTCGATCCGCGGACAGGCCAGCCGCCGCGCAACGCCATGTCGATGTCGTGGGCCTTGCAGGGTTTTGTTTCGCTCTACGAAGCAACCGGGGAATCGCGTTACCTTGAAGCGGCCGAGGCCGTCGCGGACTATGCCAGTTTTCTGCAAACGGTATGGGCGCCGCATTATATCATTACGGCCTATCCCTTCGGAGGCTTCTCTTCACAGATCGGCGATGCCGAATGGCTGGATCAGCGTGACCACCGGTTCGCCGGGATACTGGTCCGACTCGGGCTGCTTACCGGGCGGCAGGACCTGGTCGAGCGAGGGGTGGCAGCCGCCCGTTCCTCGCTTGCGCTGATTACCCTTCCTCAGCACGTCGAGAACGGGATATACAATGCTCCGACGTTTCCCCTGGGGCTGGGGCCGGAAAACATCGATCATGAAGGGTTTCCACAAACCCCGCTCCGCTCCGGGCCGAGTTGGGCCGAGGTGGGCGGATTGGCCGCTGCCGCCGACGTACTGCGTCAACTCGGCGGCCTCTATGTCAATGTGGAGCGGGATATGGTCGTGGGGGTTGATGGAATTGCTGCCCAAAGTTATTCTCTCGACGGACGGACGCTCCGGGTGAACGTCGAAAAGCTGCTTACCGCGTTGCCGGTACCCTACGACGAGCCGTATGAGGTGCTCCTGAAGGTCGAGGGGTTACCGGATGACGGCTCTTATACGCTGGTTTTGGGTAACGAAGCGCCCCTTGAAAGGTCGGCGGCGGAACTGGCCCGCTATCCGCTGGAAATTCGTCCATGACAGGCGCGGTGATAAGATGCATACGTCCCCTGGCGGGTGTGCGGGGTAGGGGGAGTATTATCTGTTTGGTGTTTTTCATCGTATCATCCGAGTGGCGCCGTCCGAAATGCATGGTGAAAAGACGGCTGACTCCAGGGACTTTTGTGCGTAAATACGGAAGGCATGTCGGTTTTTTTGACGAAAAGGAGGATTACCTATGAAGAAGGTCATCATGGGAAGCATATTACTTGCAGTACTGTCGACATCCTGCAACCGGTCGGATGATGAGATGGAAAACACCGTGACGGAGACCGCAACCTTTGGGGAAGATCTTGCTTTTCTCAACGAGCATACCGAAGTGGTTGTGTTATCTGATGAAGCAGGGCAGGCCCAGGTCGTAGTCAGCCCGCCCATGCAAGGACGCGTCCTGACGAGTACTGCTGCCGGTAGCGATGGAATGAGCTACGGCTGGATCAATCGGGAGCTTATCGCCTCAGGCGAGCGGCAGGAACACATCAATGTGTTCGGGGGCGAAGATCGCTTCTGGTTGGGGCCCGAAGGCGGACAGTTCTCCATCTATTTCCAGGGAGGCGACCCGTTCGAAATGGAACACTGGTACGTGCCTGCCGCCATAGACTGGGATCCGTTTCCCGTGGCGGCGCAGGAGCGCGACAGGATTGTCTTCGAAAAAGCAATGCGCCTGACAAACTTTTCCGGTACGACGTTCGATCTCGAAGTGGACCGTGAGGTCCGGCTGTCAGGCAGGGCTGAGGTCGCCGAGGGGTTGGGCGTGGCGCTGGATTCCGTCGTCCAGGTTGTCGCCTTCGAATCCGTCAACAGTATCACGAACGTGGGTGATGAGGCCTGGACCAAAGAAGGAGGCCTCTTGTCGATCTGGATTCTCGGCATGTTCACCCCTTCCCCGGCGACCACAGTCGTGATTCCTTATCAGTCCGGTGATGAGGAGGTACTGGGCCCCATCGTCAACGCAGCCTATTTTGGCGAACCGCCTCCGGACCGGCTGATCATCGAGGACGATGTGATCTACTTCAGCGGCGACGGAAAATATCGCAGCAAGATCGGCCTGACCAGCAAGCGTAGCAAGCCCGTGTTCGGGAGCTACGATGCGGACAACCGCGTGCTCACGCTGGTGCAATATACGATGTCGGAGACGGCGGCGGACTATGTAAACTCGATGTGGGAAATCCAGGAGGACCCCTACGCGGGCGATATCATAAACAGTTACAACGATGGGCCGCCCGAGCCGGGCGCTGAACCACTCGGCCCATTCTATGAACTCGAAAGCTCTTCCCCGGCTATGGCGCTGGCGCCCGGGGACTCCCTGACGCACGTGCACCGTACGATCCATTTGCAGGGGAGCGAAGAAGCGCTCGATCGGATCGCTGTGGGAACCCTCGGGAAAACACTGAACGAAATACGCAGCGCGTTTGCACCGTAAGGCCGGTACCGCAGAAACCTTCTTTCATGATTTTCTGCAGTGCAGCCTCGCCGGGGCTTTATCTGTGCCTGCCCGTCAAGGCGCCGGGACGAGGGAAGAGGACCGTACGATCATCTTCGTAGGCAACGCACGATGGCGCGGAGCGCCGTCGAAGCCCTGCATCCGTTCGAGGAGCATGTCCATGGCAAGAGCCCCCATTTCGTAAGCCGGCTGGGCGACGACGGTCAGAAAAGGATTTATCTGGGCAGCGATTTCGATATCGTCGAAACAGGCCACCGCTACGTCCTCCGGCACACGTACCCCATGGCGTCTCAGACTAACCAGTACCCCCACCGCCACATGGTTGTTTGCAGCGATAATGGCCCGAGGAAGCAAGTTCTTCCTGAACAGTTGTTCCGTGATCTCCTCGCCGCTTTGGCGGCTCGTACGTCCCGGATATACGTGAGGAACGAGACCGGCTTCCTTCATGGCGCGAAGGTATCCGGCCTGGCGTTCTTCCAGGGAAGAAACCCCGGGCCAACCACCCACGAGGGCAATGTCCCGGAACCCCTGCTCGACGAGATGACCGGTCAGATGGATGGCCCCGGTGAATGTATCGCCCCATACCGCGTCGGCGTCGATTTCCTCCACGGTACGGTCGATCAACACCACCGGGATGTCGTGGTGGCGCAGCATATCGAGGTGGCGGTTGTTTCCCGGGGCGGAAGAAATTAACACGCCATCCACGCGGCGCGAAATGAGCACGTCCAGATAAAGGCGTTCTTTCTCCAGCGATTCATCGGAATTGCCGAGAATGAGAGCGTATCCGTGTTGTTGCGCCTTGTCTTCTACTCCTCGGGCTACCGTGGTATAAAACGAGTTGGTAATGTCGGACAGAATCAGGGCAATGGCGTTCGTGCAGCCGTTGACAAGGCTGCGGGCGGCTGCATTGGGGACATACTGGAGCTCTTCGATAGCGGCGCGCACTTTTCTGTGCGTGGCAGGCGCAAGCATGTCGGGTTGGTTAAAGTAGCGCGAGACGGTCATCGCACTGACACCCGCCTGATTGGCGACATCCAGGATAGTGCTCATTAAACTTTGCAGTCGATCAAAGGAAAGAATAAGGAGTGTGGATCAGCAACCCGCATCGGTATTTCTTCCATGATTGCCTGTGGTGCAGGTTCCCGAAGTATCCGTTTCGATCCGCTTTGCCTCGCACCGGATATGCCGCGATGCGTTGCCGCTCGCCAAATCGCCTTGTATTTCTCCGCTTTGCCCGGGCGCCGGTTCCTCGGCGGAGAATGGCTCTGAAAAGCTCTGTTCATGGCCGTCAGAGCGCTACGTTATCCATCGTCGATCTGCTTGACATGGTGGGCCTGAATCGCTACTTTTCTTTAGATGTTAACGCTAAAATTTCTCGTCGGATTTCCCGGCACGCCGCAGAAAGAAGAAGCAGAAGCTTGTGAGCACGAACGCTGTTACGCTTATCGCCAACGGAGATCTGCGCCTTGCAGCCAATCAAAGATGCTGGCCTGAGCAGCAGAAGGTCGAACGGGCCATCATACGAGTCATCGAAGCGGAAGGGCATCAGGTAGTGCGCGCCCACGAGGAACTCCCCGAAAAGAAACATGGCTTCATCGACAGCCAGAAGCACGGCCGGACAGTCTTTCGGCAAATAGATCCTGACAATCCTCTCGTGATCGCCTTTGCGGCGTGGCAGTACTCACATCACGTCCTGCCCGGTTTGTCGACCCATCGCGGGCCGATTCTGACCGTAGCCAACTGGAGCGGAACCTGGCCCGGTCTTGTCGGCATGCTTAACATGAACGGTTGCCTGACCAAGGCCGGCGTACCATACAGCACGCTCTGGAGCGATGATTTCACCGACGAGAAGTTCAGGCAGGGGCTTCGCGTCTGGCTCGAAACAGGTAGCGTAGCGCACGATCTGAGCCACGTGCTTCCCGCATCCGAACTGGATTTTACGGATGCGGAGTCTGAGCTTGGCCGCCGCCTGGCCGGGGAGCTTCGACGGGACAAGGCTATCATGGGGGTTTTTGACGAGGGATGCATGGGGATGTATAATGCAATCATCCCCGACGAACTGTTGCACCCGGTCGGGATTTTCAAAGAACGTCTCAGCCAGAGCGCTCTGTACTACGAAGCCACTCGGGTTTCCGAGGAAGAGGCGCAGGCCTGTTTCGAGTGGCTCAAAGATCGTGGCGTGCGTTTTCAGTTGGGGCCGGACGAAGACGAACATCTCACGGAAGCACAGGTGTTGCAGCAGTGCAAGATGTACATTGCCGTGCTCCGCATCGCCGATGATTTCGGTTGCGATCTCGTCGGAATCCAATACCAGCAGGGGCTCAAGGATCTGCTGCCCGCCTCCGATCTGGCGGAAGGCCTTCTGAACAACACGGAACGCCCGCCGGTATATTCGCGCGACGGCGCCCGCGAGCTCTATCCCGGAACGGCGCTTCCACACTTCAACGAGGTCGATGAGTGTGCCGGGCTGGATGCCCTGGTGACCCATCGCCTCTGGCGCGCGCTCGGGTATTCACCGGAGACCACCCTGCATGACCTTCGCTGGGGCGAGCCCTATGACGGAGATTTCGTGTGGGTCTTCGAGATTTCCGGGGCTGCGCCGCCCGCACATTTCACAGGAGGCTATTCGGGGACGAGTAGTGAACGCCAGCCACCCATGTATTTCCGGTTGGGAGGGGGAACGCTGAAAGGAATCAGCAAGCCGGGCGAGATAATCTGGAGCCGTGTTTTTGCCGAGGACGGCCGCCTCAAGGCAGACGTGGGGCGGGGCACGGTCGTGGAATTACCACGGGAAGAGACGGAGCGCCGGTGGCGGCTTACCACATCGCAGTGGCCGATCATGCACGCCGTGCTGCATGGTGTTTCGCGTGACCAGATGATGGCCCGCCACAAGTCGAATCACATCCAGGTAGCCTATGCGCCCGATGACGACGCGGCACGGAAGGCGCTGATCTCGAAAGTAGCGGCGTTCCAGAACATGGGCATCGAAACCTTCGTATGCGGCTTGCATGAGAGGATCGCCTCTTGAAGGAATGTTTGCGGGCCCCTTCGGGAACAAGGAACATCAAGCCTATGCCCCCCATGGAAGATATCCGTCGCCTGTTACTTGACCTCGCGCACGATCTCGGGGACGGGCGGCATATGGCTATCGCCGGGGAGGGGAATGTCTCGGGCAAGCTGGATGACCACCACTTCCTTATTAAAGCCAGCGGCACCCGGATGTCCACGCTGAAACCCGAAGAACTGGTAGGGGTTGATGCCCGGCCGTTGCTGGCGGCTCTGGAAGGAGGGAAAGACCTTACGGACGAGGAAATAGAGAGGTTGCTATTGGAAGTGCGCACGGATCCGGACGCGCTCAAGCCCTCGGTCGAGAGCCTGTTTCACGCCTGGTTGCTGACTCTGCCGGGCATCCGGATCATCGGGCACACCCATGCTATCGCCGTCAACCAGGTGCTCTGTTCCCCGCGAAAGCGGGACTTTGCCGTCCGGCGCGTGATTCCCGACCAAGTCGTCTACTGCGGGGTGGAATCCGTTCTGATACCCTACGTGGATCCTGGCTTTACGCTGGCCCGGTACATGGCCAGGGAAGTAGAGACGTTTAGAAAAATAACGGGAGTACTGCCCAAGACCATTTTGCTTGAGAACCATGGTGTCATCGCCCTGGGAGCGCAGCACACGGAGGTCATCGCGGCGCTGGCCATGGCAGAGAAGGCAGCCCGCATCTTCGTCGGCGCCGCGACCCTCGGAGGGCCGGTTTTCATGGATGAATCCGAGGTGTATCGCATTGCCGGACGCACCGATGAACACTATCGGCAGCGCATGCTTGCGCGTCATCTGCCCCGATCAGATCATGCAGATCCGGCAAACTGATCACCACCATTCCTCAAAGTGCCGCAACACGCCTTGTATTTCCTGCCGCTGCCGCAGGGACAGGGCGTATTCCGGCCTATGCGCCTGCCACTGGCGTGAAAATCCCGCCAACGCGACCACGCCATGACGTCAGCAGGCGCCCTTCTCCGGTAAAGCTGACCGGCCATGAATCTCATGTAGGGGTCGATGTGCCTGAAGAACATCTTGTAACCGGCACACAGGTAGTTTAATCCTGCTTCGCCGTCAGGTGTCTTCATAAAACGCTTTTTGGGGCATTCACCGTTGCAGGCGAAACGCACGTCACACCGACGGCAGTAATCCGGCAGCGTGTCTTGTTTGGCGGCTCCGAATGATTGCTGCTGGAGAGAATTCGTCATGGATAGCAGCGGCTTATCCATGATGTTGCCCAGCTTGTTGGCAGGGTAGACGAAGTGATCACAGGAATAGAGATCCCCATTGTGCTCGAGCGCGAGCGCATCGCCGCACGTTTCGCGAAACACACAAAGGCCTGGTTGCCTCCCGATCCAGGATTCAAGCGCCACATCAAAGAGTTGGACGAAGTATTGACCGACATCATTGCGCACCCATTCATCGAAGATGGTGCACAGGAACCGGCCATACTGCTCCGGCTCGACCGACCACTCGGAAACAACGGCCTCATAGGTAAAATCAGGGGAAACAAGCGACAAGTGATCCAACCCCGGCTCGGTTGCCACACGCTCTACAATCGGGATGAATTGCATAAACCCGCTGCCGATCTCCTTCAAAAACCGGTAGACCTCAAGTGGATAGTCTCCGTTATGACGCTGGACGACCGTCAGCGTGTTAAAGGCCACGTCGTATTTCTTCAGATAGGAAAGCCCCTGTATCACCCGATCGAAAGTAGGCTGCCCCCCCTTGTCCACCCGGTATCTGTCGTGTAGCGCGCGCGGGCCGTCGATGGAAAGCCCGATCAGAAAGTTGTGCTCCGCAAAGAAAGCGCACCACGTATCATCAAGAATTACCCCGTTGGTCTGGAAAGCATTCTCGACTTTCCTGCCGTCTGCGTATTCTTCCTGGAGAGCTACGACCTTTCGGAAATATTCCACCCCCAGCAGCGTGGGCTCACCTCCCTGCCAGGCAAAGCTGACGACCGGCGTGTCCTGCGATGCAATGTATTGCCGAATATAGGTTTCCAGGACGTCGTCCTGCATCGACCAGACTGCTTTCTTCTGCGCTTGAGGATAGAGGTTTTCCTTCTCCAGATAGAAACAATATGTGCAGTCCAGATTGCA
The DNA here is from genome assembly GCA_009839485.1 of Bacteroidetes bacterium SB0662_bin_6. Taxonomy (NCBI): domain Bacteria; kingdom Pseudomonadati; phylum Bacteroidota; species Bacteroidetes bacterium SB0662_bin_6. The sequence goes on along the minus strand of VXPQ01000046.1, from coordinate 229,828 downwards.
AAGCGGCCCGATGGGTTTCGTCATCACATGGAAGGCCGTCTTCGAATCGTTCGCTACAGGCTCCATAACGGGATTCAGATCATGTTCCTTTTTCATGAGGATGTCTTTTCCAACCATTATCCACATGTCCGAGGGCCTTCCGGACAAAATGCGGGTTAGCGATATCGGGTAGACGGTACATCCCTTCCCATATCCTGATGTCTCTGTTGCGTTCGCAGGTGCCGCAGACGGCGGCGGTCGTCCATCAAGTGTTCAATGGGTTTCTGATCCCTGCCCTCTTGCTCCCACGATCCCAATTCGGCTCGAATTTGTTCGGCCTTCGCCAGTAGCCGCTCAACAACCTCCGGGCGCTGCGCAGCCAGGTCGTTCGTTTCGCCGGGATCCGTTTCCAGATCGAAAAGCATGGGCGCTTCGAGTTCGTCCAATCCTGAATCCCACCACACAAGCATCTCGGACCGACGCGGCAGATGCAACTTCCACCGGCCCTCACGCACGGCTTGCAGGTTCAGCCCGTTGTAGTAATAAAACATCCGGTCAGGAGCTATGGTCTCTTCGGCGCCGGAAAGCACCGGCCGGAGGTCCATTCCGTCGATTACCCGGTCTTCCGGCAGGCGGGCCCCTGCCAGGCCGGCTATCGTCGGTAACAGGTCCATCACATTTATCATTGCGGCGTTCGTTCGCCCGGCAAGGACCCCACCGGGCCAGCGCATGATGCAGGGTACGCGCATGCCCCCCTCGAAGGTAGAGCCTTTCCCGCCGCGCAGCGGTGCGTTCGATCCATGCGTAGGCGACGGACTGGCTCCATTATCCGAGGCAAAGATCACGAGGGTGTTTTCCGTGAGGCCGAGCTCGTCCAGTGTTTTCAGCACCTCGCCCGTACTCCAGTCGATCTCCTCCACCATATCTCCGTAGACACCGTCCCGGGATTGCCCCGCAAACCTCGGATTCGCCATCCACGGGGCGTGCGACCGGGTGTGGGGGAGATAGATGAAGAACGGCCGATCCTGGTGCGCACGGATGAAGTCGGTCGCGCGTCGGGTGAAATGCTCCGTAATCGTCGTGATATGAGCATCCGGATCCACGATGCCATCGTTCTCAAGGAGCGGGGTGGATCCATCCGGGTTCGAGTTACCCACCATGCCGTAGAAGAGGTCGAAGCCATGCCGGTTCGGGTGGAACTCCGAAGAAGACGTAAATCCCTCGTGGGTCTGGTAATTGAAGCCCTGGGGTACGCCGAGGTGCCATTTGCCGATACAGGCCGTCGCATACCCTTCGTCCTTAAGTAACCCGGCTACCGTGATTTCGCTTTCTTGCAGGCCCAGGTCCGAATAGACCCCGCCCACAGCATAGGGCATCCCGCAGCGAGACGGATAGCGCCCGGTCAACAGGGAAGCTCTGGAGGGGCTGCACACGGAGCACGTCACGCGAAAATCCGTGAAGCGCATGCCCTCAGCAGCAAGGCCGTCCAGATTGGGCGTGCGGATGGTTTCCGAGCCGTAACAGGCCAGGTCGCCATAGCCCAGGTCGTCGGCGAAGATAACAATGACGTTGGGTGGTCGTCCGTCCGGTGTATCGTCCAGGCAGGCAGAAAGACCCGGCACGGTAGCGGCCACACCGGCGGTTGCCGCCAGTTTCAGGAATTCCCGCCGGCTTTGCTCCCCCGGTTTGTTCTTTCGGAAGGCGCCTCCCGATATATCACGTGGTTCGTTCATCGATACCCCCTCTCGTTTTACGGTCCTGCCTGTTCAAGAAGCAGTGCTCTGATTTCATCGTGGCCGTAGTGCGTTGCCAACCACATGGGTGTATTTCCCTGCGGCGTGGGCCCTGTCCCGGCCCTGGCATGAACCTCTGCACCGGCATCGATCAGATATCGGACCAGTTCCAGGCTACCGCTAAAGGCCGTCCAGTGCAGCACGGTCCAGCCGTTGTGGATGCTTCTCTGGTTGACCCCGGCTCCGGCTTGAATCAGGAGATGCCCTGTTTCAGCCCGTCCGGCCATTGCTGCCCGAAGCAGTGGCGTCCAACCGTGGATGCCCTTCGCGTGTACATCCGCCCCGCTTGCCAGGAGCAGCCTCGCCATCTCCACCTGCCCCATCTTCACTGCCCGGTGCAGCGGCGTCCATCCGGCCGTGCCCCGGGCATCTACTTCGGCGCCTGCCGCAAGGAGCCGCCGGGCGATCGCTACGTGCCCCGCCACCGCCGCGCGATGCAAGGGGGTCCAATCGCCTATACGAGCATTCACGTCGGCGCCCTGTTCGATGAGCGTGGAGACCGTCTCGAGGTCTCCCGCCTCCGCGGCGCGATGAAGCAGGTCATCAGGGCGATTCTGGATAGTCAGGGCCGCCACAAGCATGCAGGTTACCAGCATCACGGCCACGTATCGTATTTCCCTGATCCTGTGCATCTTTTCCATAGGTGTTGATCAGAACGATATTGGGACACCAGCTGCTCTTGCAGTGCACGACAGGCCTTGCGACAGCACGAAGGCGGTTGTGTCGGCGCCTGTTAGCCGCAAGAATGTTCTCCGCTCCATCGTGGCGATTCGCAGAGAGCGGGTGTTATCGATAACATTTACGAAGAAGCTGGCATGATGTCAATAGCATGGGGGAGTTAAAGCATGGAATGTGCCCGCAAAATCTATTGAACGGGCTGTCCTCTATAGCATGTCCGGCAAACAGACCGGGCCTTCACCCTGACCGCCTGATCTTGCCTATCCCGGTGAACGGGATGATGCGCGGAGTGCTCGCCTGATAATCCGTATAGGACGGGTATTTGGAAAGCGAGATGGACTCGGCAAGCCGTGACGAGCCGAAGAAAACCATGGTCAGCAGAATGAACCCCGGCATGGTCCAATTGACGAGTTGCCCCGAGGCCGCGATCGTGAACCAGTAGAAACTCCACCACATGCCGAGTTCGCAGAAATAGCTCGGATGCCGGGACCAGGCGAACAGGCCCGACGTTATGAAGCCCTGCCCGACCGGTTCGCCGGCCGCGATCTTGTGCTTCTTTTCCTGCTGAAAGCGCCACATCTGTTCATCGCCCACGATTTCTCCGATCCAGAGGGTGAAAAACACCAGCGCCGTCACGATATCGATCCAATTCAGCGGCGCGTCCTGATGCATCCAGGCAATATGTATGGGCGCCGTGAACAGCCAGACGATGAGCATCTGCCCGGGAGCGATGAACACCAGGTTCAGCAACTGAAACCGAAAGGGGCCGATGCGCTTGCGGATCTCCAGCCAACGGTAATCTTCCCCGCCTTTGGCGAATCCCCCTTTGCGCGCATAGTTGAAGGTGAGCCGTGCTCCCCACAATAAAACGAGCAACGTCATCAGGTTTACCCGGGCGGATTCGAAATCCAGCGATGCGGCGACGATCAAACAGTAGATCGGCGGGCAAGTCGTCCAGAGGCGGTCGACCCAGGAATACTCGCGTGTGATCACCGACAAGAGGTAGGCGATGATCGCAAGGATAATGCACAGGTCCAGCGCTGCGCCGTAAGGCGTTCCAACCAATGGATGGGGTATGAAGTTGAGGTCAGGCATAGCGGGAGGCGATGGGCTCCTGAACGGGGTGATCGGTTCGGGCTTTCTTGATCATCGTGTACTCGACAGTGTTTTTGGCGAGGCCCCTTCCAGGCCGGGGATTTCCAGGCGGTCTCGGCATCGGCGAGACGCTCTACGTCGAGGTTGATGTGACCTTACTGGCGAATCCTGTTATTCTGCTGCCTCCGGCTTTGTGGCGCAGATCGTTCCCCCGTGTATCGATTCCAGGAAGGCGTGGACCTCTGCCTCGCGCGCGGGTTGGCGGCGGATTACCGCCTGCACCTGGGGATCGGCGAGAATGTGCTCGGACGGATAGCGCTGCCGCTTTTCGACGTTGATGTCCGTGAATCCCGCAGCGGCGAGGTCGGCTTCGTACTCGGCGACCTGGACCGGAAGGCAGCCGACCAGCGACGCCTTCGAGTGCGCGATGAAGTCCGGCATGGGGTGATCGGAAACCAGATCCGAGATCATTACACGGCCGCCGGGCCTGAGCGCGCGCATTGCCTCGGCCAGGACGCGCGGGCGGTTGGCCGACAGGTTGAGGACGCAGTTCGAAATGATGATATCCGCGACGCCGTCGGGCACCGGCAGAGCCTCTATCTCGCCCAGCCGGAACTCGACGTTCGCGAAACCGCCCTTGAGCGCATTGGCGCGCGCCCGTTCCACCATCTCGGAGGTCATGTCCACCCCGATGACCCGGCCCTCGGGCCCGACGCGTTCCGCAGCCAGGAAGCAGTCGAAGCCGGCGCCCGAACCGAGGTCGAGCACGGTCTCGCCCGGAGCCAGCGACGCCAGCGCCACAGGGTTGCCGCATCCGAGACCGAGGTTGGCGCCCTCGGGGACGCGGTTCAGTTCGTCCTGGCCGTAGCCGACAGCGCAACTGATCTCGTCGGCGGTAGTTTTCGCGCCGCTGGCGGTTGCGGCAGAACCGTCGGTTCCAGGGTCGTCGTTTGCGGGCTCGCAGCAGGTGTCTCCCGTCACGGCTGCGCGGGCGTATCGTTCGCGCACGGCGGTGCGTCTTTCGGTGGCATTGAGGGTCAATCTGTACCTCCTTGAGGGATGGGCGCCTTTGGATCGCGCACCCGTTACAACAGGATACGTCCAATGAGAAAGATTGTGATGAGAACCAGTAAGCCGTTGCTCGTGTTTCCTTCCTGAATGGAGAGGATTTTGGGGTGATTGTGCGGGTGGGGTAGGGAAAGCGGGCAGGAGTTTAGGGCGAATCCTGTGGCGCACGTTCCGGCAATATTGCCGGGAGGGAGTCAGCGGCATTCGCTGAAAATGTCGCACGGGAACCGGTAATGGGTTACGGAATACGCTATCGCGGGTCTACAGGAGGGCATTGAAGCTCGAAAAAAGGAGGGATTCGGGATGACGAACGTAGCGTTATTGCAGGAAAAAGAGGCGGAAATAAAATCCGCCGTCGAAAAAATACTGCGTGATTGCCTGAAGACGGATGTTGTCTTCGACGATATCGTCATGAAGATGGAAAAGTTTTATTTCGATGACGAAGTCGAAGAATATCTTCGGATACGAGTTATTTTCGATGGGGAGCAGGAATTGCTGAATCTCAAAACGGCGAGGGGCTTGAACAGGAATCTTCGCAATGGGCTGGAGGAATTCGGTATGGAAACGTTTCCGGTTACTACCTTTGTGGAAAAATCAGAGTGGGAGGAGAGTTATGCGGTACGTAAAAAACATGCTTGATGCATCAAGGGAATTGGCTTATATCGATAAGCGCAAGCCGAGGCAGGTGAATCTGCGGCGAGCAACGAGTACCGCCTACTATGCATTGTTTCATTGTCTGGCGCAGAATTGCGCGGATGCGCTTGCTGGCCGTAGCTATTCGAATCGTAATACGCGGGCGTGGAATCAGGCTTATCGGGCATTGCAACACGGTGATGCAAGGAAGCGATGCCAGCGCAAAGGGATCATTGGGCGATTTTCTCAGGATATTCAGGATTTTGCAGAGGTGTTCTGTGAGATGCAGGCCCAGCGTCATCAAGCGGATTACGACCCGCATGTTACGCTGCACAGGTCGGAAGTCGTCGGCGACATTGACAGGGTGGAGAACTGTGTCGATCGCTTCGGGAAGGCTTCGATACAAGATCGCCGGACCTTTGCTATTTATGTGTTGTTACCGTTGAGGTCGTGAGGGGTGTTTCCCGGGAGGAGCCTGATTTCCGGAGCATTAAGCTCCGGCCTCATTGAAACATTTCTACGCGGGTGAAGCTGGGGCCGGGGACGCCCGCCCTGAACGGGGAGAACTTTGCGGTGATTACTAAGGAGAAGCCGGATGCGGGGAGGAACAATGTGGTTTGTTTTTTGTCATCATACAGGAAGGAACGCAAATCATTGTGCATCCCGGAGGATACCATGAATACTCCCCAAAGCTGCAAGTGCTGCTCTTGTGAGAAGTGCTGCTCTTGTTGCTGCTGCTGCCGTAAAGCGTAACGCCTTGCTTCTATCAGGTCCTGTTCTCCGAACGCATGTGGAGTAAGGAACCTGCATGAATCTGCAACTCATCAAGGCTATTGTCATCCTGCCCGGGACGGCCCTTGTTTTTATTCCGGGGGCAATACTATGGCTTTCGGCGGGCTCGCCAGGGGCTATGGCGCTGGCAGGGCCTGAAGATCCCAGGTTCTGGATAGGTGCTTTACTGGGAGTCACCGGCCTCTTCTTTGCCGCCTGGACGGTCAGGTTGTTTGTGAAGGTTGGCAAGGGCACGCCTGCGCCGTGGGCGCCGCCGAAGAAGCTGGTGGTTCGCGGTCCCTACAGCCATGTCCGGAACCCCATGCTCACGAGCGTAAATGTCATGCTCGTCGCCGAGTCGTTGCTATTCGGTTCGTGGTATCTGGTCGGCTGGATGCTCGTCTTCTTCCTGCTCAACACGGTCTTTTTCGTATTTTTTGAAGAGCCGGGCCTCGAACGGCGCTTCGGCGAAGACTATCGGCGCTACAAGGCCAATGTGCCGCGCTGGATACCCCGCCGCCGGCCTTGGGACGGGTCGTGATGGGAGTATCGGGCTAACCGAAAGCGATGCCAGGCGGCGTGACGCGCTCACCGCGCCTGCATTTCGGGACGGGGCGAGTTTACAGCGAGGAAGAAAAGGGTCTGATGGAAAGAGACAGTATGAAAGGCATAGGGGGTTGGCTACTGGTCTACGTTGTTGGCTCGATCCCGGTCATATTGTTCTATTCGGCGGGCTTGTCAGGGTGGTTTTTCGACTATCCCGTGTTGCTTATGGCCGTGATCTTCCTGGCGCTTGCAAGTCCGCTATTGCTCATTATAAGGGGGTCTCCCAGGGCGCCGAAGTGGAATATCGCTGCGTTGTGGGCTGCATCCATCCTGATTACCCTGCGGATAATATATGGCGTGTTGTTTCAGCGGATTATAGAGGGTCAGCCGCGATTGAACAGTGAGGAATTGCTCGCCGCATTGCCTATTCTTCTGGGAATAGTGATTTTCTCGCTGGGATGGGCGATCATTTGGACGAAATACTTCAGGAACTCGGTGCGCGTCAGAAACACTTTCTCGTAAAAGAATGCCGGATATCTACCACACCCTGTCGATCGCTGGTTCGAAAGAACGCATCTTTGAAGCCATCAGCACCGCCGAAGGCCTTAATTCCTGGTGGACCCTGACCGCCGGCGGGATTCCCGAATTCGGCGCAATCTACGATTTCGGGTTCGGTCCGGATTATCAGTGGCAGGCCGAAGTCGTCCGGTGCGAGCCCGGGGCCGTGCTGGAATGGAAAATGATCAAAGCCGCCGACGACTGGATGGGAACGCATGTCGGTTTTCGACTCAAGACCGTCGGCGATGCCACGCAGATCGATTTTTATCATACGGGATGGGCCGAAATAACTAACCATTATCGGGTGTGCTCATTCTGGTGGTGCATGTATCTCCGGTTGCTGCGCCGGTACATAGAGCGGGGGGAAGTTGTGCCTCACCATGAGCGCAACGATGCATAGGCGCCTCGCAGGGATTTGTAGCTTCGGTCTTTGCATAGCCTCGACGGATTTGCACTCGCCTGCGGGAAAAATCCGGAATGTGGAAGGCGCATCCGGCAAACCCTGCAACACGCGTATCTTTATCCCGTACAGGAACGTAAGGGCCCGTATTGCGCCGTTTCGTCGCGAGAGGTAGTTTCACGGTGGTCGCAATGGGGCGACAGGACCTGTATTTTCGGTCATTTCCCGCTGTTTTCCACTCCGCTATGTCCACCTATACGCCGGTCGCTCCCGGCGAGCGGATCCAAAGTCTCGATGTGCTCCGGGGCTTTGCTTTGCTCGGCATTCTCATCATGAACGTACAGTCGTTCTCCATGCCGACCGCCGCCTACGTGAATCCGACGGCGTGGGGTGATCTGACCGGCATCAACCTGATGGTTTGGCTGGCCAGCCATGTCCTGGCCGATCAGAAATTCATGACGCTGTTTTCGATCCTGTTCGGAGCGGGCGTCTGCCTGTTCGCGGACCGGGCTGAGGCCCGCAGTGGACGATCCGCTTCCGTACACTACCGGAGGATGTTCTGGCTGCTGGTTTTCGGCCTGCTCCATGTCTATTTCCTTTGGACGGGGGACATTCTGGTGCCGTACGCCATATGCGGCTGCGGGATATACCTGTTCCGCAACCGCTCTCCCCGGAGACTCCTTGTGCTGGGAATTTGTGTTTTCTCGGTGGCCACATTTCTGAATCTCTTTTTTGCCTGGGGACTGATGAATTATGCGTCTCCGGAAGCTGTCGCCGGCGTGGCGTCTTTCTGGACGCCGGACGCTGCCGCGCTTGAGGCGGAACTGGCTGCGTACCAGGGAGGATGGATGGCCCAGCAGGCCTACCGTGTGCGTGCAGCCTTTGAAATGCACACCTTCGTTATGCCGGTGTTCATGCTATGGCCGTGCGGCGGGGCCATGCTGGTGGGCATGGCGCTCTACAAATGGGGCGTGCTGAGCGCAGCGCGGAGCAGCCGGTTCTACCGGCGTATGATCGTTATCGGCGTGGCGGCGGGCCTGACGGCGATTGGCGCAGGCGTGTGGTGGAATTTCTCCGGCGGTTGGACCTGGCAGAGTTCTTTCTTCACAGGGGTGCAGTTCAACTACTGGGGCAGCACGGGCGTGGCGCTCGGTTATCTGGGCCTGATCATGCTGGCGGTGCAGAAGGGCGTCTTTTCGAACCTGCAACGCCGTCTTGCCGCTGTGGGCCGGCTGGCGTTCACGAACTACATCCTGCAAACCGTTTTGTGCACGCTACTTTTCTATGGGCACGGGTTCGGGCTCTTCGGGAGTGTCGAGCGCTATCAGCAACTCTTTGTCGTACTTGCCGTATGGCTTATTCAGTTGTGGCTGTCGCCCGTCTGGTTGCGGCGCTACGCGTACGGCCCGCTGGAATGGGCTTGGCGCGCCCTGACGTACTGGTATATTCCGAAGATGCGTTTGCGCGAAAGCCCGGCGCAGTGACGGGAGCGCTTCGCGCCTGACCGTGCCATGAATCAAGGACCTGATTCTCAAATGCACAGCATCCGTATTCCTTTTGCCGCACCCTTCGGTATGCCCGTACTTTGTTTGGTTCCTTCCCGGCTTCTTCGGGCGTTTCCCGCTTAGCTCCACATGTCTTCCTCCATACTGGACATACTGATCGCCGCCGGTTTGCTGATAGGGTTGGCGCGCGGCTTGTCGACCGGGGCGGTACGCCAGATCGTGGGGCTTGCGGGTACGGCGCTGGCTATCGTACTTGCTCTTGAACTGATGCACCCCGTAGGGAACGCCATCGGCGGGATTTTGGGCGCCGGGGCAGGCATCGTTCCGATTCTGGGCTTCATTGTCGTGTTTGCGGCAGTCCAACTGGCGCTTTACGTGCTTGCGAAGGTCATCGAAACCAGTCTCAAGATGCTCAGGTTGAGCATGGCGAATCGGGCGGCTGGGGCAATAGTCGGCCTGTGCAAGGCGGCGCTTCTGCTGAGTGTGCTGTTTCTGGTGCTGAATTTCTTCAACATCCCGAATCCCGAAAACCGCGAGGCCTCGGCATTGTACAGGCCGGTAGCCGCGGTTTTCCCCGCAACATGGGACTTTGTCGCCGAAAGATTTCCTGCCGTCCGTAATCTGTCGGACCGGTTCGGGGAGGAGGTCCGGGAGCGGTTCGACGATGTGCTACCCGGACCCGAGGATATGATGCCTGAACCCGACGGTGTGACGCCTGGGCCTGACGAGGCGTTATCCGAACCCGACGACACACTGCCCGGATCCGAAGATGCACTGCCCGGATTCGAAGACGAAGCGGCGGGGGAATAGTGACGCCCAGGGCCTGTTGTTTTCGATACGTGAAAACAGGCGTATAAGGCAAGAAATTTTTACATTGCTGTTGCCTGTACACGTCTGGTACGTAACCCCGCGAAAACCGAAAGAACGTTAAGAGGTCAACCATGGAACCGTTTTGTCTGATCATCGACGGCGGCAGGGTGTCCACCGAAGAACATTTTGAGGTACTTAATCCTGCCAAAGAGGAACCGGCCGGCCTGGCGCCGCTCGGGCAGAAAAAACACCTTGACGATGCCGTAGCAGCCGCAAAAAGAGCGTTCGGAAAATGGCGTGAAGTGCCCGAAGCCGATCGGCAGGCGGCCTGCATGGAGGTCGCCTCAAAAATCGAGGAAAATGCGGAAGAACTGGCTCAGCTCCTGACTGCCGAGCAGGGCAAACCCCTTAACGGTCTTGGCTCCCGCTGGGAGATCGGCGGAGCTGTGGCCTGGGCCCAGTATACGGCGAGCCTTTCCCTGCCGGTGAAGGTCCTTCAGGACAACGAACAGGGCAAGGTCGAACTGCACCGCAAGCCGCTCGGTGTCGTGGGGTCCATCACCCCCTGGAATTTTCCGGTTATGATCGCGGTCTGGCACAGCATTCCCGCGATCCTTTCGGGCAATACTGTGGTGTGCAAGCCTTCGCCTTTCACGCCCCTGTCCACGCTGCGGCTCGTGGAAATCATGAACGAGGTATTGCCGCAAGGCGTGGTCAATTGCATTACCGGAAAGGACACGCTCGGACCGGCAATCACGGCCCATGAGGGGATCAGCAAGATTATTTTCACCGGTTCCTGCGCCACCGGCAAGAAAGTCATGGTGAATGCGGCGGAAACCATGAAGCGGCTTACGCTTGAACTCGGGGGAAACGATGCTGGCATCGTGCTGCCCGATGTCGATCCGAAGGAGATCGCCGAAGGGCTGTTCTGGGGCGCCTTCATCAATAGCGGCCAGACCTGCGCTGCGCTGAAGCGGCTCTACGTTCATGAGGATGTGCATGACGAGGTGTGCAGCGAACTCGTCGCCGTTGCCGAAAACATGAAAATGGGCGAGGGCACGGGCGAGGATGTGATTCTGGGTCCGGTTCAGAATGCCAAACAATATGACATCGTGGCGGATCTGGCTGCCAGCGGCAAGGCGGGCGGCCGGGTGCTCCTCGGGGACGATCCGGAGAAATACCGGGACAAGATGGGCGGCAAGGGATATTTCTATCCGCTGACGATCATTACGGATCTCGACAACGGCGACCGGCTGGTGGACGAGGAGCAGTTCGGTCCTGTCCTGCCCGTCATCCGGTACAGCCAGGTCGAGGAGGCCATCGAGAAGGCGAACGACAATCCGAGCGGCCTTGGGGGGTCCGTCTGGAGCCGGGACATTACACAGGCCAGGGAAATCGCGAATCGCATGGAGTGCGGTTCGGTCTGGATCAACAAGCACGGCATGATCCAGCCCAATGCCCCGTTCGGCGGGGTGAAGAGCTCCGGGTTCGGGGTTGAGTTCGGCGAAGAAGGCCTGCTGGAATACACGGATATCCAGGTGGTCTTCTCCTGAATGGTGATGGCGCCGGCCCCTGTTTGGACCGGGTCTTGCAGATCGGGCAAAGCCGGGGTACGTCTGCGGTTCCGCTGATCGTCTCCGTCACACCGGGGCCGCTTTCCGGCGCATGCCGCGCAGGATCAGGAGCCCCCCGATCACGGTGGCGCCGCCGATAATCTGGATGAGGCTCACCGTTTCGCCCAGCAGAAGGTAACTCGCGGTCAGTGCCGTAAGCGGAACCAGATTGCCGTATGCAGCCGTGTGCGAGGCGCCTACATGGTTCACTGCGTTGTTCCACAGCGCCAGGACCAGGCCCGTGGAAAGCCCCCCCGAATACACGATGATTGCCCAGTGCCTCGGGGTCACAGCGCTCCAGTCCGTGTGGGCAATCTCCGGCAGGCCCATTCCGATCAGTACGGGAAGGGCGAACATCAGTGCAAGGAACGTCAGTCCGGTTGCGGAGACATGACGCAGCATGGGTTTATTGAGTGCCGTATAGCAGCCCCAGGAACAGGCAGCGCCCAGCATCAGCACATTCCCGAGGAATATCCCGCTGTCGAACGAAATCGTTCCGGCGCCGCCCACCACGATCACCATGGCGCCGACCAGTACGAAGGGAAGGGCAAACCACGTTCTTCCCCGGATTCGCTCTGTACCCAGCGTAGCGCTCAGTAACACCGTCCACAGGGGCACGCTGGTCATGATCAGGGCCGCGTTGCCCGCCGTGGTATGATATATGCCGTGAACGAACAGGTGCTGGTAGACGATAAAACCCAGCGCGCCCAGTCCGGCGATCCGAAGAGGGTATTTTCGGAGGGGCTCCCAGACGGGTAAACCTGTTTGCCGGCGCCGGTACAGGTAAATCCCGCCGAGCACGAGAATCGAGATCGAAAACCGGAAGCTGTTGATCATGTGCGGATGCATGACCTCCATGACCGATTTCAGCAGCGGATAATTCACTCCCCAGACGGTCACGACAAAGAGAAGAGCCGCTTCCGCGTGCCATTTTTTTCCGGAGGATTCACTTACCCGCAAGACGGAATACGTTGCCGCAAGATGGAGTCTGATATTTTTCAGGATACTCTGGCTCGCCTGCGACATTTGCCTTCGCATTCGCTGCCGGGTTTTCGTACCTTATCCGCGATGTTGTGTTCTTGTTCGCAGAAGCTTCATGCAGGAAAAGAGTATTCAGAAGCTCTACTATTCGATCGGCGAAGTCAGTGAGATGACGGGCCTCGAAACGCACGTCCTGCGTTACTGGGAAACCGAGTTCAGGGAGCTGAAACCCCGAAAGAACCGCGCCGGGCGCCGCACCTACACGAGCGAGGACATCCGCATTGTGGAGCGCATCCGGTACCTGCTGAAAGACAGGGGGTTAAAGATAAAGGCAGCAAAGAAGGTACTTTCTGCGGAGGAATCCGGGGCGGGGGGCGAGCACATGCGCAATCTCGCCGAATTGCGGCGCTTTCTCAAAGAGGCGCTCGACCAGCTTGAAGCGAACTGACCGGACCGATCCTCATAGCAATTCTTGTCGGGGCCGTCGTTTTCGTCATTGTGGCGACGGCCCGTTTTCGTGCGCATCCGTTTCTTGTGCTGTTGATCGCGGCCTATCTGGTCGGGCTTGCAGCGGGATTGCCGGGAAATGAGGTCATTACAGCTATCACGGAGGGGTTCGGCGGCACGATCGGCTACATAGGGATCGTCATCGCCGCGGGTACGATCATTGGCGCCCTGCTTGAAAAGACCGGCGGGGCGGCGCTCATGGCCCGCTCCGTGTTGCGCTGGATCGGCAAGGCGCGTTCGCTGCTCGCCATGGGCATCACCGGCCTGTTCGTGTCGATCCCCGTTTTCTGCGATTCCGGGTTTGTCGTGCTGTCGCCGCTGAACCGTTCGCTGGCCAGACAATCCGGCACATCGCTCGCCTCCTTTACGGTGGCGCTGAGCATGGGGCTGTACGCCGGCCATGTGTTCATCCCCCCCACGCCGGGCCCCCTTGCCGCCGCAGGAGAGCTGGGAGCGGACATAGGCCTGGTGATGCTGCTCGGCTTCGCTGTTTGCGTACCTGTCATTGCCGCGACATGGTTTTTCGCGCAGGTTGCCGGGCGCCGCATCGTCATAGAAGGGGAGCATGATGCGGAACAGGCAGGCGAAGCGCCTGGAAACGTCTCTCCCGTCGACACTGCCGCCGGGGATATCCAGCTCCGTTCCGCATGGCTGGCCTTTCTGCCCATTCTGCTGCCCGTGGCGCTCATTGCGGCGCAGTCCATCGCGTCGTTGCCCGGGCGTCCGTTCGGGGAAGGGAATCTCTTTGTCCTGCTCCGGTTCATCGGGAATCCCAATTCGGCGCTGCTTCTCGGGGTAGCTGCGGCCTGTGCGGCGGTATGGCGCTCGGGCGGACGCGTACGCATGGAATGGATATCGGAATCGCTCCGAACGGGCGGCCTGATTATTCTCATCACCGGGGCAGGGGGCGCTTTCGGCAAGGTGCTTCAGGCGACGCCCATAGGGGAATACCTCGGAGGTCTTCTCGGTTCGATAGGGCTGGGGGCTTTCAGCATGCTCGTTCCGTTTCTCTTGGCCGCCTCGCTCAAGACGGCGCTCGGCTCCTCGACCGTGGCCATCATCACCTCCGCGTCCATCATGTTTCCGCTGCTGCCGGCATTGGGGCTGGCGTCGTCGTTCGGGCCGGTGCTGACCACGCTCGCCATCGGGGCCGGCTCCATGACAGTCTCGCACGCGAACGACAGCTACTTCTGGGTGGTGAGCCAGTTTTCCGGGATGACGGTCTCGCAGGCCTACAAGCTGCATACGGTCGGTTCCGCCGTGGCGGGCGTGACGGGCATCGTGGCTGTGCTGCTGCTGGGTTTTGTCCTGTCGTAGCTCGGGCGGGCGGGAAAACATTTTGAACTCGCGCGTATCATGCCATCGAAAAAAATCCTATCTTCGGGTCTGTTTTCGGGACGTGGCGCAGTCCGGTAGCGCACTTGCATGGGGTGCAAGGGGTCGTGGGTTCAAATCCCGCCGTCCCGACATAATACACTGTTGTTTCTGGCGGCATAGACCGTCCTTCCGGGTGATTTCTCACCCGTTTTCGTCGGAAATCGTCGATCGAAAGGCGACAGGATCATGCCTTTGAGCAGAAAACTCCGTTACGGAATGGTAGGCGGTGGTCCCGGCGCCTTCGTCGGAAAAATACACCGCAAGGCCGCTGCCCTCGACGGATTTACGACGCTCGCAGCGGGAGTTTTTTCGACGGATCCCGCCAAATCGCGGCAGCATGGGGAGGCGCTGCATCTGGATCCGGCCCGCCTCTACGACTCCTTCGAGGAAATGGCCGAGCGGGAGGCGGCCCTTCCCGAAGACGAGCGCATCGACTTCGTATCGATCGTTACGCCCAATTTTTTGCATTTTCCGATAGCGAAGGCGTTCATCGAACGCGGCGTACATGTCGTATGCGAAAAACCCATGACGACCACGCTCGAAGATGCAGAGGAACTATGCCGGCTCGTGGCGGCCCACGATGTCGTGTTCGCCCTCACGCACAATTACACGGGCTACCCGATGGTCAAGCAGGCCCGCGCCATGGTGCAGAACGGCGAACTTGGCGAAATCCACAAGGTGGTGGTCGAGTATCCGCAAGGCTGGCTTGCCACGAAGCTGGAAGACGCCGGCAACAAGCAGGCCGAGTGGCGCACGGATTCCTTGAGGGCCGGCGTGTCCTTGTCGGTGGGAGACATCGGTTCTCACGCGGAAAACCTTGCGCGCTATATCACCGGCCTCGAAATGGAGTCGCTCTGCGCCGACATTCATACGTTCGTGCCGGGACGGACGCTCGAGGACGACGCCAGCATGCTGATTCGCTACCAGGGAGGCGCGCGCGGCGTATTGCATTGCTCCCAGATTTCCGTAGGCGAGGAGAACGACTTCAACATCCGCGTCTACGGCGCGGCCGGCGCGCTCGCGTGGGGCCAGCAGAATCCGAATTACCTGCGCTTTCTGTCCAACGACGGGCCCGAGCGCGTGTACAAGCGAGGAAATCCTTACCTCGCGGAAGCGGCCCGGCGCAACACCCGGATTCCCTCAGGACACCCCGAAGCGTTTCTGGAGGCGTTTGCGAACATCTACGTGAATGCGACGCACGCCATCGAAGCGCACCGCACCGGAGCGGAGGTGGACGACATCACAATGGACTTCCCTACCGTGCAGGACGGCGCAGCAGGCGTGCATTTCATTCATACGGCGATAGAAAGCGGCAAGGAGCGGGCCTGGGTGGACGCTTCGTACGCGCCGCCGGGGTAGGGGGCGTTTCTTTCGTTTTCACAGGAAACCAACGATACCATACAGCGACAGCACTATGTCTTTGAGCAGAAAACTCCGTTATGGAATGGTGGGCGGCGGCCCCGGCGCCTTCATCGGCGAGGTACACCGCAAGGCGGCTGCCCTCGACGGGCTTACGACGCTTGTAGCGGGGGCTTTTTCATCGAATCCCGCCAAATCGCGGCAACAGGGGGAGGCGCTGCATCTGGATCCGGCCCGTGTGTACGATTCCTTCACGGAAATGGCCGAGCGGGAGGCTGCCCTTCCCGACGACGAGCGCATCGACTTCGTATCGATCGTTACGCCCAATTTTATGCATTTCCCGGTCGCGAAGGCGTTCATCGAACGCGGCATCCATGTCGTGTGCGACAAACCCATGACGACCACCGTCGAGGAAGCGGAGGAATTATGCCGGCTCGTAGCGGCGCATGACGTCGTCTTCGCCCTCACGCACAATTACACGGGCTATCCGATGGTCAAGCAGGCCCGCGCCATGGTGCAGAACGGCGAACTGGGCGAAATCAACAAGGTGGTGGTGGAGTATCCGCAAGGCTGGCTTGCCACGAAGCTGGAAGACACCGGCAGTAAGCAGGCCGCGTGGCGCACGGACCCCTCGAAGGCCGGCGTGTCATCGGCGGTGGGGGATATCGGTTCGCACGCGGAAAATCTGGCGCGCTATATCACCGGCCTCGAAATAGAATCGCTCTGCGCGGACATTCATACGTTCGTGCCGGGACGGGCGCTCGAGGACGACGCCAACATGCTGATCCACTACAAGGGAGGGGCGCGGGGCGTGTTGCATTGCTCCCAGATTTCCGTAGGGGAGGAAAACGGCCTTAACATTCGCGTCTACGGCGCGAAAGGCTCCCTCGCATGGGTGCAGGAGAATCCGAATTACCTGCGCTTTCTGTCCAACGACGGGCCGGAGCAGGTGTACAAGCGGGGGAACCCCTACCTCGTGGAAGCGGCCCAGCGCAGCACCCGGCTTCCGTCAGGGCACCCCGAAGCGTTTCTGGAGGCGTTTGCGAACATCTACGTGAATGCGGTGCATGCCATAGCCGCACATCAAACCGGAGCGGAGGCGGACGACATCACAATGGACTTTCCTACCGTGCAGGACGGCGCGACAGGCGTGCATTTCATTCATACGGCGATAGAAAGCGGCAAGAAGCGGGCCTGGGTGGATGCTTCGTATGAGGCGGTGTAGGGGGGTGTATGGTGAGTGAGGCCCGGCAGTTCTGACCAGAAAGGAAGGAGGAATGCGATGGTTCACCACGATCCGAGACGGTGGTTCGGCGTACTGGCGCTCGTGGCTGGATTGGTGGGGGCCTGCGGAAGCAGCGATCCGGCGCCTTTCGACGAAGCGGCTCCCGTGGACCTGACACCTCCGAAGCTTGAGGAGACGGGCGTGTCCGCGTTCGCGGCGCTCGCCCTCGACTGCGTGACGAAGGAGTATCCGTACGGCCTGCGGGTGCGCTTGGAGAGCGACGACGACCTCGGCTTGCCCCGGGATCTGACGCCGGTCTTCTACGGCTGCTATGACTGGCACTCCGCAGTCCACGGACACTGGCTGCTGGCGCGCCTGACCCGCCGGTTCCCTGATGCCGAGTTCGCTTCCGATGCGCGGATGGCACTCGATCATAACTTAACCGATGAGCGGGTTGCCGGCGAACTTGACTTCGTTTCGAAGGAGGGCCGGCGCGGGTTCGAGCGTCCCTACGGCCTGGCCTGGCTTCTCCAGCTCGACGCGGAGCTTCACGAGTGGAGCGCCGATCCGGAATCCTCGGATGATGACCGAGGGCGGGCCGCCCGCTGGCGCGAGACGCTCGCGCCCCTGGTTGCGAATGCCGTGGAGCGGCTCGTTGAGTTCCTGGACAAACTCGAATATCCTGTGCGCGTGGGCGAGCATGAGCAGACGGCCTTTTCAGCGGGGTTGATCCACGACTGGGCGATGTCCGTGGGCGACCAGTCCATGCAGGATCTGCTGGCGGCTCGGGCGGGTGCCTGGTACGGCGACGACCGTGACTGTCCGGTGGACTACGAGCCGTCGGGGCAGGACTTCCTTTCGCCCTGTCTTGCCGAGGCCGACTTCATGCGGCGGGTGCTGCCGCCCGGAGAGTTCGCCGCTTGGCTCGACGGCTTTATGCCGGGCCCGCTACCCAGGATGCTGGAACCGGTACACGTTCCCTTTGACGAAGAGGATGCTTTCGGGCATCTGCACGGCCTGCACCTGAGCCGCGCCTGGATGCTGCAGGGCATCATGAGCGCGCTTCCGGAAGATGACGACCGAAAGGCAGCGATGGCGGCGCTCGCGGCCCGGAATGCCGAGGCCGGCTTCGCCGGGGTAGATCCAAACAACTACGTCGGGAGCCATTGGCTCGGCAGCTTCGCGACGTATCTGTCCACGCAGCGGGGCATCAGGCAGTAGCGGCCGTGCGCGGCGACTGTGCGCTGGCAGAGTTGGCCGGGTCTCAATGATCTTTTTTTACTCAAAAGGGGGTATTCAAGGCACCTACGCAATCCCGAAAACCTCCCGGGCCGTCCGGCTCCGGCCTCATTGAAGCCACCTGCATGACGACATTTCTGGTCGCTCACTCGGCGCTCGCCCTCGCGGCCCTCACCCTCGCCGCATGGGTGGCTTTCGCCATCGGCGCCCTGTTCGATCATTACAGGATCCCCCGGCTGGAGGATGTGGCCCCACCAGGCCCCGACGATTCTCCACTTCCCCGCCTTTCCATCATTGTCACCGCCCATAACGAGGAGCGCTCGATAGAAGGCGCCCTGCGGTCGCTTCTCGCCCTCCGATACCACGACTACGAAATCGTCTTCGTCAACGACCGCTCCACCGACTGTACGGGAGAAATCGCCGAACGTCTGGGCGCCCGGGACCCGCGTCTCAACGTCCTGCACATCGACGAACTCCCGGCGGGTTGGTTCGGCAAGCCTCACGCGGCCCAACGCGGCGCGGATGCAGCCACCGGCGACGTCCTCCTCTTCACCGACGCCGACGTGGTCTTCGCCCCCGACGCCGCAGCGCTTGGCGTGCGCTACCTCGTCCGGCAGCGACTCGATCACTTGGCTGCGGCGCCGCGACTCACGCTCACTGGCGTCATGCTACAGGCTTGCACGATTACATTTCACCTCCTGGTCGGCGCCAGACAGCGGCTCTGGAAGGTGCAGGATCCGCGCAGTTCCGCCTTCATTGGAGTGGGCTCCTACACGATCATGCGCGCCGACTCGTACCGCGCCGTCGGGGGACACGCACGGGTCGCCCTCCGGCCTGACGAGGATATCCGGCTGGGCCAGGCCGTGAAGATGCGGGGGATGCGATCAGCCTTCCTGAAAGGAAAGGCGATGCTGGAGTGCACCTGGTACCACTCGCTCGGCGATTTCGTTCGCGGGCTTGAGAAGAATCTGTTCGCCGCCCTGGACTACAGTCTCTTCCTGGCGACGGGCGCCACCGCCACGCTAATTTGGCTCGCCGCCGCACCGCTCGTCCTCGCACCGCTGCTTCTGGCCAACGGGCAGCCGCTTGCCGGCCTGCTCTTTGCCGCCTGCCCGCTCATCTACTGGGTAGTCGCTACAACCGCCTCACGGGACGACTCCTACCCCTGGTGGAGCGCGCTGCCCTTCCCGCTTGCGGTACTCATTTTCGTCTATGTGCTGTGGCGCTCCACGTTTCTCACCATCTTCCGCGGAGTCATCTGGGGAGGCCCGCCAATCCCGTTTTCCAAGTTGCGCAAGGCGCGGATTCGGGTGCGGGGCTGACCAACCGAAGAGGGCTGGACGTTTTTTGTGAGGTTCTTTTTCGGGTACTGACGGCGCGCTACGGGGATATGCTGTGGGAGTGCTGGTATCTATTGCTTGAAGAGCATTTCCGGAGCCTTAGCGCTCCGGCCTCATTGAAGTAAGAAGGCTTGGCATCCTAAACACCACCTCGGAGGTGATATGAATGAAAAGGAGCAAGCCAATGAAAACGATCGTTCGGTGCGTGCTCGTCTGTTTGATGGTCACGGCGGGTTCGCGCACCGTCGCCGGACAGGCGCCGTCAACGCCGGAGCGGCGGGCCGGCGCGGCCTTCACCGTCTCGACGCTTGGCCTCGGTGCCGATGTCGCCGTCCCGATCGCCGAGAGGATGAACATCCGCGGCGGTTTCAGCCTCTTCAGCTACAGCTACGATTCCGAGAATGACGGGATCGTGCTCGACGCGCAGTTGCAGCTGCGCTCGGTTTCCGCGCACCTCGACTGGTTTCCGTTCGGCGGCGGCTTTCACCTGAGTCCCGGAGTGATGCTGTACAACGGCAACGAGGTCAACGCGGATGCGCGCGTGCCTGGCGGCGACGCGTTCGATCTCGGCGATGAGGATTTGATCAGCGATCCT
Source organism: Bacteroidetes bacterium SB0662_bin_6 (assembly GCA_009839485.1). Classification (NCBI taxonomy): domain Bacteria; kingdom Pseudomonadati; phylum Bacteroidota; species Bacteroidetes bacterium SB0662_bin_6. Next base: position 209,756 of record VXPQ01000046.1, on the reverse strand, counting down.
GCCAATCCGATAGTCGGCACGGCTGTCTTCTCGTTCGAGACGAAGGTGGCTCCCAGCTTCCGGATTGGATGGGGCAACATCATTCCCCGCGGCGACCGGCGATGGAACGTTCCATTCGAGCTCGGGGTCGTCTACTCGAGAGCGCCGCCGTCGGCGCTCAGCTTGCGCGGCCACGCATGCGAGAGCACCGGCGACAACTGCCGGAGCGTTGTCACCGATCCACAACTGCAGGCGGACGTGCGAGAGGAGCAGGACGAAATCAACGATGACATCAGCGTGTTCCAGGTGATCCCCGTCATCTCGATCGGATTCAGCGTCAGCTTCTGACCTAGGGAACGGGCGGCAGCGGTCCGCTCTCACCTACTCACGACCCTTAAACAAAATATATGCGGCGAAGGCCCGCCGGTCCGCAGATGATACCTGCTCAAAATCCGAAATAGCATCTTTCGCTTCCTTAATACTCCGGATCACATCCGACTTTTGCAGTACCTCGTCCGGAGCGTAATCCGCACGATGGCGGCTTTCCTGCATTCGAGCGAACGTCTCGGCGAATGCACGAATGTCTAATGGAAATTGGCCGAGGCTGTTTTCATCCCGGCATCGTTGTTTGGTAGGACGATGATTCAGTGCTCGGTATGTCAGTATCCAGGCATTTGTCTTGCGAACCGAGCTGGAGCCACCTATGAGCGTATCCGCACAGGAGCGCGCAAGGCAGTGAAACAGAGCATAGTACGTTGTACTAACAGCGCGGCGGAGATCGGTGTTTCTCGGCTTCCCCTGCCCGACTGGGATCAACTCCCATGCCGTCCTGATGAAATTTTCCGGAGACATGAGTCTGGTGACGGTCGCTGTAAAGAATTATTTATAGCATATTCGGCCCTTCGAAGAAGAACAGGGCAGAGGCTGCGGCGCCAACCGCAACTTACGTCTCTTCTTCCCACCAGGGAATGTTGTACGCCGGATCTTCCCACTCGGACTTCTCGATGAACGAGGTAATCGGGTAAGCGGTTATGTCCAGCTTTTCCAATTCGGGGTAAATGCGCCCGACTATCCTCGCCGTCCAACGGGTATCGAGGTTGTTCTGATCGCCATCGAAAATAATCTTTATCCGGAGGATCTCGTCTCCGTCATGGTCAAGATCATGCTTGACTATGATGGGATCGAAGGTGAATTCTTCAGGACTGAAGCGTTTCGCCAGGTCCCGGGCCACGATGTCCCTGACCTTGTCCAGGTCCTGCTCCGATATTTTTGTTCTGATCATGATATCCCCCGTTCTGTATTTTCCGACAAGAGGGCAGGGCGGCGATTTGCTGCGTTGTCTTTACCTCTCCAATGGTGCGTTACGGATGCCTGTGTTGGCGGTTCCTTGCTTCTCAACCTTGTTACAATCGGACGGGCGGCTCGTAACCTCGGCAACAAAGGTGGTTCGGGTTGATTGGACAGATTTTGCGGAATTTAGGGTATACTGTTATGACCTTGTCCCGACCCGATCAACCAGAGGAGACTCATGCCGAGACGCACCCGCAGAACCCACTCTTCTTCGTTCAAGGCGAAGGCAGCCCTCGCCACCGTGCGCGGCAAGGGCGCGCTGGCCACACTCACCACGGCCCTTCTCGCCGCGGGGTGTCTGCAGGATGCCCCGCCCCCTGACCACACCGCCGTCTTCACCGGCGACGCGGGCGAATGGGTCGAGCTCTCCCACGCCTTCGGACCCTCCACGATCTACTGGCCTACCGACACGGTAGGTTTTCAGCTCACCGAACTGGCGTACGGCTACACGGACGCCGGCTTTTTCTACGCGTCCTACTCCTTCGCCTCCGCCGAGCACGGCGGCACCCACCTCGACGCGCCGATCCACTTTGCGGAGGGGCGCATGACGGCGGACGAGATCCCGCTCTCGAGCCTTATCACGTGTGCGCGGTAGTCGCTCGACTGGCCGTAGTCGATGCTGCCGACGCCGATCCCGATTACCTGCTGTCGGTCGAGGATCTCACCGCGTGGGAGACCGAGCACGGTCAGATTGCCGACGGCGCCGCGCTACTCGTCCGCACGGGGTGGTCGTCACGCTGGAACGACCGCACCGCCTACCTGGGCACGGATCTCACGGGCCCCGAGGCCGTGCCCGAGTTGCACTTTCCCGGAATCGGCCCGGAAGCCGCACAGTGGCTGGTGGACAACCGCAACGTCGCGGCGGTCGGGATCGACACGCCCAGCATCGACTACGGCCAGTCGAGCGACTACCGCGCACACGTGATCCTGTACAGCGCAAACATCGTGGGGTTCGAGAACCTGACGAACCTGGACGCGCTGCCGGCGACGGGCGCCGGAATCGTGGCGTTGCCGATGAAGATTGTGGGAGGGAGCGGGGGGCCGCTGAGGATTGCGGGGTGGGTGCCGAGGTGACGAGCCCGCTATGCTGTCCGCTCCGCTCATTCCGCAGCCTCCGCCCGGCATTCCCAGGCCGCCGCGTCCAGTAACCGGGCCGCTCGCTCCGCATTCGAGGCCGCCCGTGCCGGATCGACGGCAAACGCTGAATCTTCCGGGTGCCGCCACAATCTCGCCGTTTCTTCCCATGCGTCCGCCGAAGCCTCTAACGCCTCCACAAGCTGCCGCACACACGTTTCGTCCGCCGTTAATTGCGCCGGTCCGCCCGACAGCAACGGCAAAAGCAGTAAGCCGAATATCCATCTCATTTTTATGCCTCCATGTTGTCGTTTTCGTACAATTTCCGGAGTGTTAACGCTCCGGCCTCATTGAAGCGGGCTACGCATCCGCAGTATGCTACCCTTCGGCAAAGCTACAGTTTTCTGTATCTCCAAGATCATATGAAGTACCTTCTGCAGGATCAAAAGATTTTCGCCCGTGCGTATTTGCAGTATATTGCAGAAAAGAGCGGTAATCAGCCGGTCCTGAAGGCCCTTGATTACGTACGGAATAACTCTCCGAACTTCGCTACTCAATGGGATGATGCGGACTTTAAACCGATCTTTGCCGAGTTCGAGAAACTGTTCAAAAAACTGGGATGGCGCCGATGAGCAGAATACTCCTTCCTTTGGACGATCCTAACCGGACAGATCCCACGCCCGGCAAGCTGCTCCTGTCCCTTGAGGATAATATCCTGACGCCTCCGGGCGCCGGAGATTCGTGGTTCGAGATATATGACGCATGGATAGCGGATACGACCGGGGAGGCGGAACCGCCGCGCGGGTATGAGGAATGGGACGAGCCGTGTGCCGTCGAGGATTACGACGCCGAGCATGAGCGGCTGGTAAACCGCATGAAAGAACTCTGGGGCGACCGTTGGGGTACATGGGAGGAAGAATAATGACCTTCTGGCAAGCCTTCAGGGAGCTGTTCGTCTATGCGGTTATCCGTTTTCCGGACAGGGCAGCATTTCCGGAGCGTTCTTGTCACTGTCCTGATAGGCACTATTGGATGTAAGTCCCTCTTAGTAAAACAAACAAGAATCATGGCAAAGAAATGCTTCTTATCATTTCTGTTCTTGTTATTTGCCATACCTGTATTTGCGCAAAATAATGAATTTTATGTTACTGCGACAATAGCAAGGCAAAATACAAGCTTTATACTCGAATCTCTGGCGGAAGAGATCAGAGTTGAGCCCTTTGGCGCTGGTTTTCAATATGAAAGACCGATAGCAACGAACAGCGCCCTTATTGTCGATGCTTCGTTCACGTATTATCGTACGGATCAGGATAGATCGAAATGGATGAGTTTTAGTGGAATTTTGGGTGGATTTCGCATGTATCAAAATATAAATAATAACATTCGCGTTTTTCAGACTGCCTCCATAGGGGGATCGTACCTTCGTCATAAGTTGCAGGAGGATATTACTAACAAAGAAGATCGTGACGTTGAACTTCTGTTTTATACGGATATAGGCATCGGGTACAAATTAGGAAACGTAACGGAGGTCAAAAATGCTATCTATATTAAGGCTTATGTGGATATAGACAGTACCGCACCCAAGGTTCAAAATTTTAACTATGTAGGTTGGCAATTGTCGATAAGACTTTAAGCAAGGCGCGTATTGACAAAGCTGGAGGGCGCCTGCAAGGCCCTACCCAATCCCGAAAACCTCCCGGGCCGTCCGGCTTGTAACCTCGGCCACTTTTTCCAGCGACACCCCTTTTTCCAAGGCCAGCCGTTCCGCCACAAAGCGTACATAGGCGGGCTCGTTTCGTTTGCCTCTGTATGGCATAGGCGCAAGCCAGGGCGCATCGGTTTCGAGCACCATCCGGTCGAGGGGGATGCTGCGTACGCACTCGGCCAGACCGGCATTTTTGAAGGTTACGATGCCCCCGATACCGACCACAAACCCGGCCTGCACGATGCGCGCGGCCTCTTCGGGCGTACCCGTGAAGCAGTGAAACACGCCTCGCCGGCCGTCCATCTCCTTTGAATTCCCCCATTCCTCTTCGACAATCCGGATCAGATCGCCGAAGGCTTCCCGGTTGTGAAAGACGATAGGCAGTTTCCGGTCCATAGCCAGCCGGATGTGCAGGCGCAGAAATTCCTGCTGCCGGTTGTCAAAGGAGCGGTCCCAGTAGTAATCGAGGCCGGATTCGCCTACGGCCACCACATGCGGATCGTCGCATAGCGCCGCCACCGCATCGAAATCCGAAGAGGTTGCCTCTTTCGTTTCCGTTGGGTGCAGGGCGGCCATGGCGTACAGGCCGTCAAACCGCTTGCACAATTCCAGGGCGCGATGCACGGATGGCACGTCGATAGCAGGCAGCAGTATCCGCGTTACGCCGGCCTCGCGGGCCCGGTCGATCACGGCCTCCAGATCGCCTTCGAACCGGTCGAGATACAGGTGTGCATGCGTATCGATAAGCATGGCGGGAGGTTTGTGCAGAGGGATGGTGCGTCTGCGAACGAAGTCCGCAGGCCCGGGATCCCCAAGCAGCCATCGTTTGCCCCGTTCCTCTCCTGAGTTCAAGCTCCTTACGTGTTTCAAACGCACTCTTCTCGGTGATTGAATATTTAAAAATGATCCAGATAGCCGCACCGTGTGCCCCATCATGTCCGGATCCATACCCAGAGCCAGTGTGCGATGGCCATGCCACCAATCGCCGAACTCAGCAGGTTGTTTACGAATCCGCCGATTCCGAATACAGATCTATCTATAAGGTTACAATAATGTTACACATGTAGTCTGTAATGTTACAGTTAAAATATATAGATGGCTTGTAAAACACTTGGTGTGTTGATAATCTGTAATAATCTCCCATATCCACGGCTGGTCATACCCCAAGCCAATCATGTCGGCCCTCACCAGGTTCATCGCCAGTGTTGGCGCTCTTGCCGGTCTTGTATTTCTGTTCGTGGTTTCCTCCGCAGAAGCTTCTTCGGCTCGATTTTTCCAGCAGCAGGTCCGGGACGGCAAAGCCGCGTCGGTTCGCGCGGAAGACGCGCACGACGGAGTTTCCCGAAGGGCGCGCATCACAGGGCGGGTGCCCTGCGTGGATGGAGAAGCCGCCGGGTATCCCTGCAAGGATCTGGATTTGCTGGCTTTTTTCCCCCGGGAGGATATGGGGGGATTTTGCCCTTCTTCGTCTGCGTACGACTGCTTCAATGACATCTGGGGGTGGACCGATCCGGTTACGGGTGTCGAGTACGCGCTGCTCGGGGGGGTCTACGGCGCTGCGTTTTTCGATCTGCGCGATCCCGAAAACCCCTTGTTCGTCGGAACGTTACCGATGACGCCTGGCAGCCAGGCCAGTTGGTGGCGCGATATAAAGGTCGTGAACGATCATGCCGTCATTGTAGCCGATGCTGCCCGCTCGCACGGCATGCAGGTGTTCGATCTTGCGCAACTGCGGGATGTGACCGATGCCCCGGTGACCTTTGAGCCCACCGCATTGTACGACGCCTTCGAGTCGGCGCATAATGTGGTGGTCAACGATATATCGGATCATGTATATATCGTGGGTATAGGTGCTCAGCAGGCGCCGTCCGGATTTTCATGTGGTGCGGGCCCGCATATCGTGGACATGAGCGATCCGGCGCAGCCCGTGTTCGCAGGGTGCTACGATTCCTCCGTAAGAGGTCGCACAACCAGTAGCTACACGCACGATGCGCAATGCGTTCGTTACAACGGACAGGATGCAAGATACGCCGGGAAAGACATTTGCTTCACTGCCGACGAGACAGGCGGAGCTATTACGGATGTGACGGACCCGGCTTCGCCCGAAGAACTCGGTGTATTCGGATACCCGAATCCTCGCTACACACATCAGGGATGGCTGACGGAGGACCACCGCTATCTTTTCGTAAACGACGAACTGGATGAGGGTGAAGAGACTAAGACCCGTACCTTGATCTTCGATGTAGAGGAACTGGACGATCCCGTTTTTGTGGGCGCCTGGTACGGGCCGACCACCGCTGCAGATCATAACCTGTACATCCGCGGGGACAGATTGTACGAAGCGAACTATACGGCCGGATTGCGTGTCATGGATATTTCCTACGACGGCGAGTTGTCGCTCGATGATATCCGCGAAGTGGCGTACTTCGATGTTCATCCTGCCTCGGATGCTCCAAGCTTTGACGGAGCCTGGAGCAGTTATCCCTATTTCGAAAGCGGAATCATTGCGGTTTCCAGCATCAATGACGGGTTATTTGTTCTTGCGCCGCCGTCCTTATCGGTAGGCGTAAGCGCAGAGAGCGAGGAGTTGCCTGTCGAAGTGGTGCTCCTTGGCAATTATCCGAACCCGTTCAATCCGGAGACGACGATACGGTATGCATTGCCGCAGGCCGGCAGAGTTCGTCTTACGGTGTACGATTTGCTCGGACAGGAAGTGGCGGTGCTCGTCGACGGTTCCCTGCCTGCGGGCCATCACACGGTGCGGTTCGACGGGGGCAATTTACCGAGCGGTTCGTACGTGTATCGCTTACAGGTCGGGGAAGAGGTCATGGCCCGCACGATGACGCTGGTCAAGTAACAGGGAGGACCCGTCGGGCCGGGAGGCTCTGCCGCTCCCGGCATGTGCTGCACAGGCTTCCGGGTGGTGAACAGTCGGAGGCGAGCCCGCCCCCGGAACCTCTCGACCTCGTGTTCATTGATCCCAACAGGTCTTTATCTTAAAAGAGGAGAGCGAAAATACCCCGGACCGCCATGAGGCCATGGTCGGGCGTGCCGGAAGCCTCTCCGAGATACGTTGGCGACCTGATGACCCCCTTGTTGCGCTCCATTCTTCCGTACAAAGCAGCGACCCTGGTTCTGGCGCTTTATACCCTTCCGTCGCAAGCCCAGGACGTGCGGATACGCCTGCTCGACAGGCAGGCGCCCACAAGCATTACGCTCTCCGCATATGAGGGCGTCGTGCGGCTTCACGCCGGGGAGTACACCGACGCCCTTCTGGAGATGGAGACCGGGCAGACCGTGCTGATCTCCCCGTACGGACCTTCGAACGAACTCCGGATATCGTCGGATGCGCTCACCTTGTACGCGGAGTCTCTTCGCGCCGAACCGGTGGACGGCGCCTCTTTCGGTATCGGGATAGGAGAAGATGAGGCCGGGCAGGCCCCGAGGCGGTACGCAGGGAATCTGCTTATCTCGCCGGATCAGACCGATCAGACGCTGGAACTGATCAATGCCGTCCCGCTCGAAGCCTATGTAGCCTCCGTCGTATCCACGGAATACGGCCTCGACGACCTGGAAGGATCGAAGGCCATGGCCGTACTCGCCCGCACCTACGTACTGAACGCGCCGACTAAATACGGACCGGACTACGACCTCGTAGACGACACCCGTTCCCAGGTATACCGGGGAGAGGACGTGATTCTTCCTCTGGCTCTCGAGGCGGCTCGCCGTACGGAAGGGGAGGTGTTGACATATCGCGGCAAACCCATTCAGGCCGTCTACCATTCCTCCAGCGGTGGCCACACCGCCGACAACGAATCCGTGTGGTCGTCGTCGCCTGTTCCTTACCTGCGGGGCAAATCCGATCCGTACGGCAAACAATCGCCCCACGCCGAATGGGTTACCCGCGTTCCGCGCCCGAAGCTGCTGGCCGAACTGGGTAAAAAATTCGGCGGGGAAGTTGTCGGGTTCCTTCTGGACCAGCGCAGTCCGGATGGCCGGATCGCCTCGGTTTCCCTGCTCATGCAGAACGGGCAGCGGCGTTCCGTCACCGGAAACGAGTTCCGCCTCGTCGTAATCTGGCATTTCGGGCCGCGGTCGCTCCGCAGCATGCGGTTCGATGCCGAGCGGCAAGGCAACGAATACATCTTTACCGGACAGGGATACGGACACGGTGTCGGATTGAGCCAATGGGGTGCGCACGATATGGCGAAGCGCGGCATGTCCTACAAGGAGATTCTGGATTTCTACTATACCGGCACTACGCTATCCCGTCTTGAGGATACGGATGCGGCAACCCGGATTCCGTCCGGCGTTATTGCAGGGCAAGCGCCTGCCGACACGGCGGTCGAAGAGAGTTCGTCGCCGCCCGTCGAGACGGTTTCGGAAAGGGAGAATCCGGAAGCCCCCGCGAACCCCCGGCCCCAGCCGCAAAAGCGCAGGATCGGCTGGTAACGCTCCGTGACCGGCCCCACATAATGAGGAATGATGCGGCCAGCGCGCCCCTCTCTACCTCCCAAAGGGCGCTTCACGTCCGCGACGCCCCGAATCCGCAGTGTTCCCTACTGATTCCGACGATGCAATCATGACGTCCCGTACTTACGAACGTGCAGTGCTGAGCGAAGTGAACTTGATCAAAGTATCCCTTGACTCGCAACCGCGTTATCGGTAGGTTTCTACCCTTCAACGAAGTCCGTATACCGCAACAATTATAGACCGAAAACACCTTATTGCATCATGGCACGACCGGTTACTTTATTTACGGGGCAGTGGGCCGATTTGCCCCTGGAAACGCTCGCAGAGAAGGCCTCCGGCTGGGGGTACGACGGCCTCGAGTTGGCCTGTTGGGGGGATCATTTCGAGGTGGACAAGGCGCTGTCGGACGACGGTTATTGTCAGGGCCGGCACGATCTGCTTGCGAAATACGGGCTGAAAGTCTGGGCCATCAGCAATCATCTGGTCGGTCAGGCGGTATGCGATCTCATTGACGAGCGCCACGAAGCCATTTTGCCCCCGCATGTCTGGGGGGACGGCGATCCGGAAGGTGTGCGCACCCGCGCCGCGGAGGAACTTGCGAATACGGCTCGCGCGGCCGCCCGGCTTGGCGTGCCGGTCGTGAACGGCTTTACCGGAAGTTCCATCTGGCACCTGCTCTATTCCTTTCCGCCCAACAAGCCGGGCATGATCGACAAGGGATATGAGGATTTTGCCAATCGGTTCAACCCGATTCTGGATGTTTTCGACGAGGAGGGCATCCGGTTCGCACTGGAGGTGCATCCTACGGAGATCGCCTTCGACATCGCCAGCTCCCGGCGCGCGCTTGACGCATTAGATAACAGGGAAGCCTTCGGGTTCAACTACGACCCCAGCCACCTCGGGTACCAGGGCGTGGATTATGTCCGTTTCATCGACGCGTTCCCGGATCGAATCTATCATGCGCATATCAAGGACGTGTGGTGGTCTGAGACGCCCACCGCAGGCGGTGTGTTCGGGGGGCATCTCGATTTCGGGCATCCAGACCGGTACTGGGATTTTCGTTCGGTGGGCCGCGGAGCGATCAATTTCGAGGAGATCATCCGGGCATTGAACCGGATCGGCTACCAGGGCCCGCTCAGCATCGAATGGGAGGACAGCGGCATGGAAAGGGAGCAGGGTGCCGCCGAGGCATGCGCTTTCACGAAGGATATCGACTTTGAGCAACCCGGCGCAGCGTTCGATTCCGCTTTCTCCAAGGACGAACAGGCCTGATTGATGCGGATCGCCAATGCGGTTGCCCTGCTGTTTTTCATCGCCTGGGGGGCATTTCAGCACAATGATCCGGATGCGCTGGCCTGGGCAGGGGTATACGGCGCCGCCGCCATTCACTGCATCCTCTTCGCATTGGGGCGATTTCCCCGGCCGCTTGCCCTGGCCTATATGGTGCTGTGCGTCGTCTGGGCAGTGATCCTCCTGGGAAGTCTCGTAGCCGCCGGCGAAGGAGCGTTTTCAGAGACGGCCCGGGAAGCCTACGGCCTCGTCATCTGCGCCGGCTGGATTTTTGTGTTGTACAGGAGGAGTGGGTAGAAGGTGCCGTTCTACCGTTTCATGAGTGGCTTCCCGCACTCCCTCTTGCTGCCCGTTGCAGGCGGTCCATGATGGCTGCCCCAATCCCGGTCGGTTCCACGGTCTGGCAGTAAATGGTCTCTACCTCCGCTGCGTCACAGCGCCGCATGAAATCGAAGAGGTGGTGTGCGTACGCTTGGGGTGTGGCGACCCGCTCCACAAGGTGCCAGCCTTTTTCGGAGCTGCTCTGTGTATCTTCTCCAGGGGATTCCATTCCGATATATCCCGCTTTTTCCCTGGGCGGACTGGAAGGCGCCTTGTCGACCAGTATCACCCGGGCCGTCGGCGCATAATGCCGGTGTCGTAGGCCAGGGCTTCGCGGCACGCCTACCGGATTGTTCTGAGGGCCTTGCATATCTGGAACTACTTCCCGGAGCGCCTCCAGTGATACGCCCCCCAACCGTAGTACGCGAGGAATATCCGTCGTACAGTCGATGACCGTCGATTCCAAGCCGACAATCGACGGCTTGCCCCGAAGCACGCAGGGAATTCGCCCGTCAAGGTCTTCGAGTACCGCCTGCCAGGTGGTAGGGCTTGGCCTTCCCGAACGATTGGCCGAGGGCGCCGCCACAGGACGGGCACAGGCTCGCAGAAGCGCCCGAGCCATCTTATGCTCCGGTGCGCGCACGGCGATCGTATCGAGACCCGCAGTGACCACAGGAGGCACGTCCGGACGTTTGGGGAGCACAAGGGTCAGCGGCCCCGGAAAGAAGCGCTCTGCGAGACGCTGAGCAACCATCGACGAAAAGTCAGCAATCTGGTCCACCTCTCCAACATCCGCAATATGAGCAATAAGCGGATTGTCCGTAGGTCTTCCCTTGGCCTCGAATATCTTCCGAACCGCTACGGTGTTGAAAGCGTCCGCTCCCAGCCCGTATACGGTTTCTGTCGGAAAGGCAGCGGTTTCACCGGACCGGATGAACGAGGCGGCTTCTTCGGGAGAGTCTGTGACGATGGTCTTCATGGGGAAGACATACGAAACAGGATCGGGATCCGGTCCCGCGAAGTGGAGAAATCGGAATCCGGCGTTGAGGTTAGAATGCAAGGGTGAGAGCGATAGCAATCCTATTAACGATTACGTATACTGCAGCAACCTCCATCGGGCAGGTTGACCCCGCGCCGGGTTACCTGCTGAATACCATAGCCGCACCAAATGTCCGGGCCGTACACCCGGACAGGCGAATAGGCAGGGCTATCACGCAATCTGCTCTGATGGAGGAACGGCCCGGCTCCTTTTGGTCCGGGGTCTCAATCCTCCAAGTCAGAGCAGATAAATGCGAACCACATGGTTTCTGTGGGCTTTAGCCCTTTCCCTTTGTATATCGTCCCCCGTTTTTGCACAGATGTCGAAATCTACAACACTTGATTCGCCTGCGTTCAGTGCGCCGGGGACAGTTCTCGACGAACCATTTTCGTTGAGTTTGTCACCCGGAACGTCGGGGGGCACTGTCCGCTATACGCTGGACAGTTCGGACCCCTCGGAAGAAAACGGGATACTCTACACCGATCCGCTATACATAGATGAAACGACCGTGGTGCGTGCTGCTACTTTCATGGATGGCACGGAGCCTTCGTCCATTGAGACCCGCACGTACATCTTCCCGGAAGACGTGATTCGGCAGACACAGGAAAACATGGTGGCAAAAGGGTGGCCTTCATATTGGGGAGGACACACCGTGGATATGGGCATGGACCCGGAGATTGTCGAAGGGCGGGAAGAAGAAGTCATTGCGGCATTGCTGGCCGTTCCATCCTTTTCCATCGTTCTTCCGTTCGATTCCCTCTTTGACGAACAGCGAGGAATACACCCCAATGCACAGGAACGCGGGAGAGATTGGGAACGCCCCGCTTCCATTGAACTGATTTATCCCCCAGACTTTCCGGCGGAAACCGGACCATTGGCAAGGCATGGAGATCGTGAAGGATTTGCGGTCAATGCGGGCATCCGCATTCGCGGGGGATTTAGTCGCAGAATTACCATGCCCAAGCACTCCTTCCGACTGTATTTTCGAGGAAGTTATGGGCCGAAGAACCTGCGGTATGACCTGTTTGGGGACGAGGGAACGGACGAGTTCGACAAGTTCGACCTGCGCACTGCACAAACCTTTTCTTGGTCTGCCAGTGGGTCTGCACACAATACGATGGTCCGGGACGTGTTTTCCCGCGATACCCAACGGGATATGAACGTTCCGTATACCCGCAGTCGCTACTACCATCTATACCTGAACGGTCAGTATTGGGGTGTTTTCCAAACGCAGGAACGGGCAGATCACTGGCACGGTGAATTATACCTCGGCGGGGATAAGGATGACTACGATGTCATCAAGACGAACGCCTATAACATGGAAGTCGGGGATGGAACAGAAGACGCATGGCGCACCCTTTACGACGAAGCGAACAAACTGGCCGCTTTGACTACTTGGGGGAAACGCGATTCACTGTACATGAAACTGCAAGGGCTGAACCCGGACGGGTCGCGCAACCCCGATTATCCGGTACTACTGGATGCGGACAACCTGATCCAATACATGCTCATTATTTTCTGGACCGGAAACACGGACGGTCCAGCCCAGGTGGATGCCAAAGGGACAAAGAATTGGTTCGGTATGCGCAATCGTGAAGGTGAACGGGGATTTACATGGTTTGTACATGATGCGGAGCATTCGCTTTTCCATGTACCCTCATGGGGTAAGTCTCACAACCGGACCGGCCCCTTTCCCACGGGAGACGAATTCAGGTTTAGCAATCCGCAATGGATTCACCAACAGTTGATGGCATCGAACCAGTATCGGCGGCGGTTCTCCGAACTTGCACAACAACATTTCTCTGATGGCGGAGCCTTGAGCAACGAGGCCGTACTTGCTCGTTGGGATGTCCGTGTTGATGAAGTTCGCCAGATCATCCTTGCGGAATCAGCGCGTTGGGGCGATGTCAAATCTTCCCCGGCCAAGACCCCAGACGACTGGCTTCGAGCAGTAACGTATGTGCGTGATGAATTCCTACCCACGCGGACACCCGTGGTTATCGAACAACTCAAGCGAACATGGCGGTATCGGCACGGAATACCTGGCAATTCTTTGGTGTATGCGCCTTTGTATATAGATGCGTCCGTGTCCGTCGATTCGGACGAACTACCGGGTGGCATATCCCTTTCGCAGAATTATCCGAACCCGTTTAATCCGTCTACAACCGTAACGTACACATTGGACCGTTCCGATTCCGTTGAGTTGTCTGTGTACGATCTGACTGGACGTGTCGTATCTACGCTTGTGGACGGGATACAACTCGCAGGAAACCATGAAGTCCGTTTCGATGCCGGTGATCTGCCGACCGGAACGTACCTGTACCGTTTGCGCACCGGAACCGAAACCCAAACCCGAACCATGATCCTTGTGCGATGAAGAAGTCCAAGAAACACGGTGTGTCAAAGCGTGAACAGAAACGCCTTGATCTGATTGATCGTTGAGAGAACACGCCTACGAAGACCCCGATGTATGAGGGCAAAACGCCTTTGGAAGTGGCGCAGGTTTTACTCAAACCGAAGGAACCCTAACCGGAAACCTTTCACCATTGTATATAATCCCAAATTAAAAACAATCATCGTTCCTCTTCTCCGCTCCTTGGCAGGCCTTTTGAATGCATTGGTGGACTTTGCTCCCGGCTGTCTGCATAAACCTTTACACACCCACCTACTTATGATTCGTCCCCGGTGACTCCTCGTCCTCGTCGATCACTTCGAAGTCGGCGTCCACGGAGCCGTCTCCGGCAGCTTCCTCCTGGTCTGCCCCAGCACCGGCATCCGCGCTCGCTTCTTCCTGTGCGGCGGCCTGCTGCGCCTTGTACATGTCCTCAGCCGCTTCACCCCATGCCTGGTTGAGTTGCTCCAGCGCCGAATCCAGATCGGGAGACTCGTCGTTCTTGCGGACTTCCTTGAGCCGCTCGAGCGCCGCCTCCACCTTCGCCTTCTTTTCGGCGGGAATCTTGTCCCCGTATTCCTTCAGGTTCTTCTCCGTGGAGTACGCAAGCGAATCGGCCTGATTCAGCTTCTCGACCTGTTCCCGCTTCTTCTGGTCCTCTTCGGCGTGCGTTTGGGCATCCTGGCGCATTTTCTCGATCTCCTGGTCGGAGAGTCCGCTGGAAGCCTCGATGCGGATGTTCTGCTTTTTGCCGGTGGCGTTGTCCTTGGCGGTTACGTCAAGGATGCCGTTCGCATCGATATCGAAGGTGACCTCGATCTGCGGGATGCCGCGTGGCGCCGGAGGGATGCCGTCCAGATGGAAACGCCCGATCGTGCGGTTGTGCATAGCCATCTGGCGATCTCCCTGGAGCACATGTATTTCCACGGAGGTCTGGCTGTCCGAAGCCGTGGAGAAAATCTCGCTCTTCTTCGTGGGAATGGTCGTGTTGGCCTGGATGAGCGAAGTCATCACTCCCCCGAGCGTTTCGATGCCGAGATTGAGCGGTGTGACGTCGAGCAGCAGCACATCGCTGACGTCCCCGGAAAGCACGCCGCCCTGGACGGCCGCGCCCACGGCCACCACCTCGTCCGGATTTACCGAACGGTTGGGCTTTTTGCCGAAGAAATTCTCGACCACTTCCTGAATCTTCGGAAGGCGGGTCGAACCGCCGACGAGAATTATTTCGTCGATATCGTCCCTTGAGACCCCGGCGTCCTTGAGCGCTTTTTCCATGGGGGGGATAGTGCGCTCGACCAGATCGTCCACCAGTTTCTCGAACGCGGCCCGCGTGATGTCGAGCGTCAGGTGCTTCGGTCCGTCTTCCGTGGCGGTAATGAAGGGCAGATTGATGTTCGTCTGCGTTTGCCCGGAGAGCTCGATCTTGGCTTTCTCCGCGGCCTCTTTCAGCCGCTGCAGGGCCATTTTGTCCTTGCGCAGGTCGATGCCTTCCTGCTTCTGAAATTCATCGGCAATGTAGTCGATCAGCCGCTGGTCGAAGTCGTCTCCTCCAAGATGCGTATCGCCGTAGGTGGCCTTCACCTCGAACACGCCGTCGCCGAGTTCGAGAATCGAGATGTCGTACGTGCCACCGCCCAGATCGTATACGGCGACGACTTCGTCCTCTTTTTCCTTCTTGTCCAGACCGTAGGCGAGCGCCGCCGCCGTCGGCTCGTTGATGATGCGCCGCACATTCAGTCCGGCGATCTCGCCGGCCTCTTTCGTGGCTTTGCGCTGTGCGTCGTTGAAGTATGCGGGGACCGTAACGACCGCCTCGGTTACTTTTTCGCCGAGGTAGTCCTCCGCCGTCTGCTTCAGTTTCTGGAGCACCATCGCCGAGATTTCCTGCGGCGTGTATACCCGGTCGCCTACCTTGACGCGGGCCGTATTGTTATCGCCGCGGGTCACTTCGTACGGAACGGTCTTGATCTCGCTCTCGACCTCGCCGTACTGGCGTCCCATGAAGCGCTTGATCGAAGCGATCGTATTTTGCGGATTCGTGATCGCTTGCCGCTTGGCGGGCATACCCACGAGCCGTTCGCCATCCTTCTTGTAAGCAACGACCGATGGCGTCGTGCGTGCGCCTTCGGAGTTGGTGATCACGGCGGGTTCCCCGCCTTCCATCACGGAGACGACCGAATTTGTGGTTCCGAGGTCAATTCCAATAATCTTTCCCATAACGAGTATCTCGCTACCTTGCAGGTCTTTATTTTACAGTGGTGTGAATTTGGTGTCCGGAGGACACTATCAAGAATGATGCCGGAGTTTATTCTCCGCCATAATGACAGGTTTCACGGCGACATTTCGTCGCGCGGCGGCGCTCCATACGCATTGCGATATGTATATGATTCGAACCGAACAGCATCTTGCGGGTGAGGGCGCGCGGCGCCGGGGGATCGGAAAATGAAACATCTTCCGAACGCCCTTACGATCGTGCGTATACTGGTGACGCCGGTGGTGCTTATCCTGTTGTACAGCAATGCGTTACCTGGAATAGCTATTGCGTTGGTTTTATTCCTGATCGCGGCGGCGTCCGATTATCTGGACGGGAAGATCGCCCGGGAATTCGAAGCCCGGTCCGAGCTGGGACAGGCGCTTGACCCGCTTGCCGACAAGGTGCTGGTGCTGGGCACCTTCGTAATGCTTTGTGTGATCGTTCCCGAGTTTGTACCATGGTGGGGCGTGGCGCTCATCGGATTGCGCGATATATCGGTGACCTGGATGCGCTCTCAATCCCGGGTATCCGGCGGCGGGTTCACGCTGCCTGTCGCCAAGAGGAAAACGGCTGTCCAGATCGTATACCTGAGCGGGATACTGGTCCTCCTGACATTCGAGAAACTGGAAGGAGCTGCCGGCGCCTGGGCCAGGTGGGTACTCGATACGCCCATCCCGCTTGCAGCCTTTTTGCTGGTCGTTGCGTTTACGCTGTGGACCGGATGGATATACCTGTTCAGAGAAAAGCGCACCGGATAAGGGCGTGACGCCGCCAAAGCCTGAATTTTTCATGGAAACGAATACGAAAAACGAAGCGGACCGCTCGCTTGCCCGGCAGGTGGCGGAACACCTGCTGGATGTCGGGGCTGTTCGCTTTGCCCCGGACGAGCCGTTTACGCTTGCATCCGGCCTGCTGGCGCCGGTCTATTGCGACAATCGCCTTCTCCTTTCCAGTCCGGCGGCGCGGCGCACCGTACGGGACGGATTCGTCCGCGTATGGAACGAGCAGGGGCTGGACGCCGAGGTGATTACGGGGACGGCCACCGCCGGCATTCCGCACGCGGCATGGCTTGCGGACATTCTGGAAAGGCCCATGGCGTATGCGCGGGCGCAATCGAAAGCGCACGGGCGCGGGTGCCGTATAGAAGGGGGGAATGTCGCGGGCCGGACAACGATTGTGGTAGAGGATGCGATTTCGACCGGCGGATCCTCCTGCGCAGTGGTGGAAACGTTGCGCGACGCCGGGGCCGAGGTACAGGCGGTTCTCGCCATTTATTCTCATGGATTCGCTGCGGCGCGCCAGAATTTCGAAAAGGCCAGGGTTCCCCTGCATGTGTTGACCGGCCTGGACGTGCTGCTGGAGGCGGCCCGGGAACGGGAAACGCTGTCCGGAGCGGCGGCCCAGGCGATTCTGGCCTGGCGGGCCGACCCGGAAGCCTGGTCGATCCGGCATACATAAGGCATATATAAACGGTTCAGGGAGTATGCAGGCCATCGTGCTGACCATTGGCGACGAACTGCTTATCGGGCAGGTGCGCGATACGAACGCTTCCTGGCTTGGCGAGCAGTTGACGCGGGCAGGCGTGGTCGTGCGCCGCATGGCCACCGTCGGGGACGACGAACAAGCCCTGCAATCCGAACTCCGGCAGAGTCTGGCCGAAAGCGACCTGGTGGTTACGACCGGGGGCCTTGGGCCTACCGGCGACGACAGGACACGCGAGGCGGTAGCAGGCTTGTTCGGGGTTGACCTGGCGTTCCAGAGCGAAATTCTGGAAGATATCCGGGAGCGATTCAAACTGAGGGGACGCACCATGCCGGAAAGCAACCGCTCTCAGGCCATGGTTCCTGCAGGTTTCGAAGCGTTGTCCAACCAGGTGGGGACTGCGCCGGGGTTGTGGTGCGAAATCCGGCAGGGGGAGGCGGCAGGAAGCATGCTCGCTGTCCTGCCCGGCGTACCGCACGAGATGAAGCATCTTTTTACCGAGGAAGTCCTGCCGAGGATGCGGCGCCGGGGAGGATTGCATACTATCGTACACCGAACCCTCCGTACGGCAGGCGTCGGAGAATCCGGTCTTCAGGAAACGGTGGGCGATTTGTCCGGCCTGCTTTCGGATACGCTCCGGCTTGCCTGGTTGCCCGGGCCCGGGGGCGTGCGATTGCGCATGACGGCATTCGGCGGCAGCCGGGAAAAGGCCGAACGTCGGATAGCCTCCCTGGAAGCGCACCTGCGGGACCGGATCGGCGAACATATATACGGGGCGGACGACGAGACGCTCGAAGAAGTCGTGGGGCATATGCTCCGGGATCGTTCGCTGACTGTGGCGGTGGCGGAAAGCTGCACGGGGGGATACGTGGCGCATGTGCTTACGAATATTCCCGGATCGTCTGAATACGTGGCGGGTGGGGTGGTGGCCTATTCGAACCGGGCAAAGATGGATGTGCTCGGCGTATCGCTGGATGCGCTCCGGCAACATGGCGCCGTGAGTGAAGAGGTTGCGGCGCAAATGGCCGAAGGGGTGAGGCGGCGCCTCGGCGCGGATATCGGGCTTTCGACGACAGGCATCGCCGGACCTGACGGGGGCACGCCGGAAAAACCGGTGGGCACGGTGTGGATCGGATATGCCGACGCGGGCGGGGTCGAGGCGCACCGGTTGCAGCTTGTGCGGGACCGCATGCTCAACAAGCAACTGACCGCGACTTTTTTACTGGAAAAAGTGCGAAAAAATCTGCTTGCAGGGCGCCCATAATGGTTACGAATTGCGTATTGTATGTGTCTGTAAGGGGCAGCAGTAAATAAATTGGAATCCACGACCCTGTGTGTGTATATTACATATGTACAACGCACATATTCACATAAAAGACTGACGTCATTATGAGCTCCAACGACTCCGGGACAAATAGGGCCCTCGACCTGGCTGTGAAGCAAATCGAGAAGCAATACGGGAAAGGTTCGGTAATGCGCATGAGCGATGCGCCCATTGCCCGCATCGAATCTATTTCGACGGGATCGCTGGCACTGGATGCTGCGCTCGGCGTGGGCGGCGTGCCCCGCGGGCGCGTCATAGAGATTTACGGGCCGGAGTCATCGGGCAAGACCACGCTGGCTACGCATATCATTGCGGAGGCGCAGGCAACGGGCGGCATGTGCGCGTTCATCGACGCCGAGCATGCGTTCGACATCAATTACGCGGAGAAGCTCGGCGTAAAAGTCGACAGTATGCTGGTTTCGCAACCGGATACCGGGGAGCAGGCGCTCAACATCTGCGATATGCTCGTGCGCAGCGGGGGGTTGGACGTCGTGGTGATCGACTCGGTAGCGGCGCTTGTTCCCCAGGCTGAGATTGAAGGGGAGATGAGCGACCACCAGGTGGGGCTTCAGGCGCGGCTGATGAGCAAAGCGCTGCGAAAATTGACCGGTACGATAAGCCGCACCCGAACCTCACTCATTTTCATCAATCAGATCCGCGAGAAAATCGGGGTCATGTTCGGCAATCCCGAAACGACTTCCGGCGGGCGCGCGCTCAAGTTCTACGCATCCGTGCGGATGGATATTCGTCGCATCGGGGCTATCAAGGAAGGTACGGAGGTTGTCGGCAACCGGACGCGTGTGAAAATCGTGAAGAATAAAACGGCGCCGCCTTTCCGGCAAGCAGAATTCGATATTATCTATGGAGAGGGCATTTCCGCGCTCGGCGAGTTGATCGATCTGGGTTGCGCATGCAAAATCATGCAGAAATCCGGTTCCTGGTATGCATACGGCAACGAATCCGTAGGGCAGGGACGGGAAGCCACCAAGGAGTGGCTGCGAGAGCACGACAAGGAACGCGAGGAGATCAAGAGGCGGGTCCGCGAGGAATTGGGGATGGTTCCGGAAGACGGCGAGGAGGTATCCTCGAATGGCGTGGCGGCCTCATAGAAATATTCAGGAATAAAGAACGAACGATTCATTTCTATGAATGCCAGGGACGCCAGCAGTCACACGGGCCTCCGCTACCAGGCCGATGAAAAGCCTCCGGTGACCCTGTCCTTTGGCCTTGGCTTGCAGCTCGCTGCGCTCAGTATAGCCATCTTCATACTGATCACGACCGTCGTGATGCGCGGTGCAGGAGTGAGCGAAGCCTATCTGTTGTGGGCAGTGTTTGCCTCCGTCGCGGTCGTCGGGGTTTCCACTATGCTGCAAGCGATCCGCGCTGGCCGAATCGGTGCGGGTTTTGTGCTTGTTATGGGGCCGTCCGAAGCCTTCATCGCGGTGTGTATCATGGCGCTTATCGAAGGCGGACCGGCACTGTTCGCGACCCTGGTTGTTGCCTCATCCCTCGTTCCCTTTGTGCTTGCCAGGCGGCTTTCGCTGTTCCAGCGGTTCCTGACCCCGGCTATCGTGGGAACGGTAATCATGCTGATACCGATTACCGTATTGCCGGCCCTCATCAATATGCTATCCGTGCCCGGGAGCTCGGCCCTGGCTGCTCCGCTGAGCGCCCTTGTAACGCTGCTCATCGTCAGCGGCATCGTGCTGAAGGCGAAGGGGATATTGCGTTTTTGGGCGCCGGTTATCGGTGTGGTTATCGGCTCGGTAGTGGGCGGCTTTTTCGGGCTGTACGAGGTCGATCGCATCGCTGAGGCTTCGTGGATTGGCCTGCCGGCGAACGAATGGGCGGGACTCGATATCAATTTCGGGACGGCTTTCTGGACGCTTCTTCCCGGATTCCTCTTCGTTGCCCTGATCAGTTCCATCCGAACGATCAGCAGTGCCATCGCCATCCAGCGGGTGTCGTGGCACAAGAGCAGAGCGGTGGATTTCCGGGCGGTGGAAGGTGCGGTAACCGTGGATGGCATAGGCAACATGATCTCCGGCCTCCTCGGAACAATGCCCAATACAGCCAACACGCTGGGCGTATCGATGGCCGAAATCACGGGGGTCGCCGCCCGCAGTGTCGGGATTGCCACCGGAGCCGTGTTCATTGTTTTGGCGTTCCTTCCGAAAGTCCTCGCCGCAGTTCTGGCGATACCGGGCCCGGTCTTCGCCGCTTATTTCGCCGTAATGCTGGCGGCGCTCTTCGTAGTCGGCATTAAAATAGTTCTCCAGAATGGAATCGACTATCGCAAGGGCATGATTGTCGGTATCTCGTTCCTTGTCGGAGTCGCCTTCCAGAGCGGCCTGGTATTTCCCGAGTACACCCTGGATTTTGCAGGCGGTCTTTTGCGGAACGGGATGAACGCCGGCGGTCTCACAGCTATCCTCCTGACGCTGTTCCTGGAGCTCACGCGGCCCCGCCGCAGTCGGATGCAGATGACATTCGACATGTCGGCCCTGTCAAAGATCAGGGACTTTCTGGGTGCGTTCGTATCCCGCAACGGCTGGGACACGGCAATGGCAGCCCGCCTGGACGCCGCCGCGGAGGAGACTTTGCTGACGCTCATTCCACAGGGGGACGCAGGAGAGAAACACGCCCAACGGCACCTGCGCCTTACGGCGTACAAGGAAGAAGAGGACGCCGTGCTTGAATTCGTTGTCTCGTCGGGGGAGGAGAACCTTCAGGATCAGATCGCCCTGCTCAGCGAACACACGGAGGAAGCACCCATGGAGCGGGAAGTGTCGCTTCGGCTGTTGCGACATCTTGCGTCCTCGGTTCGCCACCAGCAATATCACGAGACAGATATCGTGACTGTGCGCATGAAAACCTGAACCCCCCATTTTAAACGATCAGCAGCCACTATGAGTTCCGGCAAAACAGGTCCGGGACCCTTCGGGCCGGGCCTGCCGTGATTCCCCGGATCATCGATGAAATGATCGAAATTGTCCGCCTCCTGCTAACATGAATGCTAACGGTCACACGGGCATCCGCTATCAGCCCGACGAAAAGCCTCCGGCGACCCTCGCCTTCGGCCTTGGCTTGCAACTTGCTGCGCTCAGTGTAGCCGCCATCATACTGATCCCGACCGTCGTGATGCGCGCGGCGGATACGACCGAAGCCTATGTGTCGTGGGCCGTGTTCGCCACGGTCGCGGTTGGTGGGGTAGCCACCATTTTGCAGGCGGCTCGCATCGGCCGGATCGGCATGGGTTATTTGCTCATTATGGGGCCGTCCGGAGCTTTCATCGCGGTCTGTATCACGGCAGTCGCCGAAGGCGGACCGGCACTGCTCGCCACCCTGGTCGTCATCTCATCCTTCGTTCCCCTTGTGCTTTCCTGGCGGCTTTCGCTGTTTCAGCGGTTTCTGACCCCGGCTATCGCGGGAACGATAATCATGCTGATACCGATTACTATAATGCCGGCCATCTTCAATCTGTTGCCGGTGCCCGGGGCCCCGGCGCTGGCTGCTCCGCTCAGCGCCTTTGTAACGCTGCTCATCATCAGCGGCATCACACTAAAGGCGACCGGGGTGTTACGTCTATGGGGGCCGGTTATCGGTGTGGTCGCCGGCTCGGTAATTGGCGGCTTTTTCGGGCTATACGAGTTTGATCGAATTACTGCGGCTTCATGGATTGGCCTGCCGGCGAACGAATGGCCGGGTTTCGCCCTCGACTTTGGGCCCGCTTTCTGGGCGCTTCTTCCCGCATTCCTGCTTGTCGCCGTAGTCAGTTCCATCCGCACGATCAGCAGTTCCGTCGCCATCCAGCGTATCTCGTGGCGCAAAAGCCGGGCGGTGGATTTCCGGGCGGTGGAAGGCGCCATGACCGTGGATGGCATAAGCAACCTGATTTCCGGTCTCACGGGTACGATACCGAATACGGCCAACACTCTGGGCGTATCGATGGCGGAACTCACCGGGGTCGGCGCCCGCAACGTCGGGGTTGCCACCGGGGCCGTGTTCATTATCATGGCGTTTCTTCCGAAAGTGCTCGCCATCGTCCTGGCGATACCGGGCCCGGTCATCGCCGCTTATTTCATCGTAATGCTGGCGGCGCTCTTCCTGGTCGGGATTAAAATAGTCGTTCAGGACGGAATCGATTATCGCAAAGGCATAGTTGTCGGCATCTCGTTCCTCGTCGGGGTCGGCTTCCAGAGCGGCATGATATTTCCCGAGTACATCTCGGAGTTTGCAGGCGGTCTTTTGCGGAACGGGATGAACGCCGGCGGTATCACAGCCATCCTCCTGACGCTGTTCCTGGAGCTCACGAGGCCCCGCCATAGTCGGATACAGATGGTATTCGATATTTCCGCGCTGTCAGAGATCAGGGACTTTCTCGGTGCGTTCGCGTCCCGCAACGGCTGGGACACGGCAATGGCAGGCCGCCTGGACGCCGCCGCGGAGGAGACCTTGCTGACACTCATTCCACCAGAGGGTGCGGAAGGGGTGCACAGCACACGGCACCTGCGTCTTACGGCGTACAGGGAAGAAGAGGACGCCGTGCTTGAATTCGTTGTCTCTTCAGGGGAGGAGAATCTTCAGGATCGGATCGCGCTACTCAGCGAACACACGGAAGAAGCGCCCATGGAGCGGGAAGTGTCACTTCGGCTGTTGCGACATCTCGCGTCCTCGGTTCGCCACCAGCAATATCACGAGACAGATATCGTGACCGTGCGTGTGAGCACGTAAGGTCACGGCGTGAATGCTCAACACCTCTGCAATTACACACGGGAGAGGATACATGGAGTAGCGGCCCGAAGGCAAAAGGGCATCAGAAATATGTATTGTCGGACAGGGTGCGATACAGTATTTTCGAACCACTTCCTGCGAGACTGGTATTATAATATGACTACTGATCCGACAAGCCCCTTCAACAAGCGTTCGCTATCGGATTCACAATGCTTGAGGAATCGGGGATGGTTCGGGAAGAGGATGAGGAGAGCTTTCGAACGGTGTTGCGGCCTCATATAAGTATTCAGAAATAAAGAACAATAATGACCGGGAAGCGCTTGGCAAAAGGAGAGGTTTTTCGCTCTGGAGAACCCATAGCGATTGTAGGCATGGCGTGCCGGTTTCCCGGCGCAGAGAATATTGCGGCTTTCTGGAAGCTTCTTGAAAACGGCGGGAACGCCGTAAAGGAGGGTGTGCCCGGTTCCGGACCAGGGCGCTGGGGCCAGATTTTCTCTGACGACACAGTGCAAAGCGAAGGGTGTCGTTACGGCGCGTTCGTTGACGACATTGACCTGTTCGATGCGGAGTTTTTCCGGATTTCTCCGGTAGAGGCAGAGCTGCTGGATCCGCAACAGCGACTCATGCTGGAAACGAGTTGGGAAGCCCTTGAAGATGCGGGAATAGATCCGGACAGGCTGAGAGAGAGCCGCACGGGCGTATACACCGGGATCAGCAACGACGAGTACCGAATGCTGGTACTGGAGTCAACCAAGCCCGCAGAGGCTGCCAGGTGCCTCTACGCCCTTAGCGGCACCAACCTCAACGGCGCCAGTGGAAGAGTCTCGTTCGTACTGGGTCTCACGGGACCGGCAAAGGCGATAGATGCTGCATGTGCGTCGTCCCTGGTGTCAGTCCATGATGCGGTGGCGGACCTGCAGCAGGGCAAGGCCGATCTGGCCATTGCAGGCGGCGTCCAGGCTATCCTGAACGGCCTCATCTATGAGCTGCGCGCGGATGCGATGATGCTGTCCCCGGATGGGCAGTGCAAGACATTCGATGCGTCCGCCAACGGGTACGTGCGGGGGGAGGGCTGCGGAGTCGTGGTGCTGAAGCGGCTGAGCGAGGCCGAGGCGGACGGCGATCGAATCTGGGCGGTGATTCGGGGCGCGGCGGTGAACCACGGCGGGACCGGCGTCGGGCTGACGGTCCCGAACACACCCGCGCTGGAAGAGGTGATCGAAACGGCGCTGTCGGACGCAGGAATCTCTCCCTTGGAAGTGGATTACCTGGAGGCGCATGGGACCGGGACGACCGTCGGTGATCCGATCGAGATCAATGCGGTGGCCGCTGTCTACGGAAAGGGGCGCGAATTGGATAATCCGCTGCTGATTGGCTCGGTGAAAACCAACATCGGTCATCTGGAATCGGCTGCAGGTGTGGCCGGACTGATCAAAGCGGCACTGGTGCTGAAACGGGGGGTGATTCCCAAACACCTCCATTTCCGGGATCCCAACCCGAGCCTCGATTGGGACCGGCTGCCATTGCAGGTTACATCGTCCATGATGGACTGGCCGCGCCGCGACGGACGACCGCGACTCGCGGGGGTGAATTCCTTCGGGATATCCGGAACGAACGCCCATCTTTTAGTGGAGGAATATTGTCCTCCGGACGCTGCGCCCGCTGATGAACAGTTGTTCGGGGGCCCTGCAAGGAAAGTGGCGGTTACGGCGCCGGGGATGGCGGCGGATCTGCCGTTGCCGGAGAAAGAGTGCGGCCTGCGCGAAACCCGTTTTCTGCCGCTTTCGGGTAAATCCGATGGGGCGCTTCGAGACCTGGCGGGGCGGTACCTTGCATGGCTCGACGAACATGCCGACGAATTTGCTTCCGACAGCGAGGCGGCCCTTGCGGACATGGTGTGGACGGCGGGCGTGGGACGCAGTCATTTTACCCACCGGGCAGGCGTCGTATTCAGCGACCCCGCGTCGCTGCGCGAGGGTCTGAGTACCCTTGCAGAGGCAGGCATGCCCACTGCGGCGCAAACCCCCTCCCGGATAGCGTTTGTATATACCGGGCAAGGAAGCCAGTGGGTCGGCATGGGGCAGACACTCTACGAGACGGAACCGGTGGCGAGAGCGGTTCTGGATCGTTGCGAGGCGGTATTCCGGGATGCAAGAGGGGCCTCCCTGCTGGATGTAATGTTCGGCCGGGCCGAAGAGCAAGGGCAACTGGACGACACGGCATGGGAGCAGCCGGCCCTCTACGCGCTGGAGTGCGCGCTGACGGCACTCTGGGCGAGTGTGGGGATCAGGCCCGACGTAGTGATGGGGCACAGTGTCGGGGAAATCGCTGCGGCGCAGGCGGCAGGGGTATTCAGCCTGGAGGATGGTATGCGGTTTGCGGCCACACGAGGAACCCTGCTGTCAGGAATCGAAGAGGGCGCCATGGCCGCGGTTTTCGCACCGCCCGAAAGAGTGGCGCCGGCAATCGAGGCCCTGAATGCGGCATCCGCCGGGATTGAGGTAAGCATCTCGGCGAACAACGGAACCCACCAAGTGATCAGCGGCCCGGTCGAAAAGATCGAGGCCTTCTCAAAGCACTTCGAATCAGAGGGAATTCAGGTAAGGCGGCTGAACACGGCCAAGGCATTCCACAGCGCCCTGGTGGAACCGGCTCTGGATGCGCTGGAAGCGTCTCTTGATGAAGTCACAATCAAGCCCCCCTCTCTGACCCTGGTCAGTAATCTGACCGGTCGAGCGGTGAATTCCGGCGAAGCGCTGGACGGAGCGTACTGGAAGCGGCATGCCCGGGAGCCGGTAGCGTTTGCTCCAAGTATTGAGACGCTGTCGGACCTCGGGGTCGATATGGTGGTGGAGATGGGCCCGCACTCGGTACTGGCTACGATGGCGACCCTGGCCTGGCCCGATACGGCAGGCGATCCGCCCGTAGTTTTGTCGAGCTTGCTGCGGCCCTCTTCCAAAGTATCGCAATCGGAAGCCGACCGCGCATATACAACGGCCGTCGCGGAGGCCTATCGGGCGGGACTCCCGATTCATTTTCCGGGGCTGTTCGCGGGAGAGACGCGGCGACGGATATCGCTGCCGGGTTATCCTTTCCAGCGCCAACGCCATTGGATCGAGGCGCCGAAGCGCCAGCGCCGGGGTTCGGGGCATCCCTTGTTGGGCATGCGGCACGAGTCCGCCCGCGGCGAAATCACATTCGAGACGGAAGTGTTTGCTTCCGATCCGGTGTGGATGAACGACCACCGGGTATTCGGCCGGGTCGTCGCCCCCGGTGCGCTCTACGGCACTATGGCCTGTGCGGCGTCACTTCTTGAGGGGAGCGGATCGATCGTCGTAGAGAACATGCAGTTATATAACCCGCTTGTCTTCGAGAAGGAGGAAGAAGAGGGGGAAGAGGGCCGGAAAATGCAGGTTGTGCTCAACGCTTCCGAGCAGGCGTCGTCGCACGATTTTCAGATATTCAGTAAGGGAAGTGAAGGGGAATGGATGCTTCATGTGGAAGGTCGCCTGTTGCCGGGCGCCCCGGATCCGGAAGCGGGTGAGCGGATCGATTTTGAAAGTCTGAAGGCCAATCTCTCGCCGGCAGATGTGGCGGGCTACTATCGCCAGAGAGCGAGTACGGGGGTTGACCTGGGTCCGTTTTTCCGCACGCTTGGGAGGGTTTGGTCTCGTCCGGGCGAGGCCCTGGGTGAGGTGTCTCTTCCTGAAACACTGACCAGGCACGGACTGGATATGCATCCGCTCGTGCTGGACGGCTGCTTCCAGGTGGTGGGCGCAGCGCGCAATCTGGCAGGGACCGAGGCTGGGGCCACCTATCTGCCGTTCGGCTGGGAACGGCTGTGGCTGGCGGGGCCGTTGCCTGATCGGGTCGTCTGCCATGTACGCCTGAGCGATGCATCAACCAACGGGAAGACCGATTCGGGCGAGCCTGCCGAGGTTCTGAGCGGCGAGATGCGCATCTACGATCTGAATGGGGCGCTGCTCGGTCGCCTGAGCGGATACACGGTCAAAAGGGCGACACGGGCTTCCCTGCTCTCGGCGATCGAAAGAGTGCAGGATCTGCTGTATGAGGTGGTGTGGCGCGAGCACGCCCTTCCACCCGGAATGGTCCCCGCAGACTTCTTCCCGAGCCCGGCGGTTGTCGAGGCCGGCTCGCAATTGTTCGCCGGGTATCTGACGGACGCAGGCGTAGATCCCGAAGACCGGGACCGTCTGCTTACAGACCTCGAGCGATGGTCCCGGTCCCGTGCGCTCGCGACGCTGGAAGAGCTGGGTTGGCGGCGCCAGGCGGGCGAAACCGTGGACACGGAGGCGTTGCGAAGCCAGTTGAACGTCCTTCCCGAGCACAAGCGTCTCTTCCGGCGGCTCTTCGAGATGCTTGCCAAATCGGGCGTGGTGGAAGAGACGGACGACGGGTTTGTCGTGATCGTGGGACCGGAGGATGCATTGCCTGAGCACATGCCTGTTGACCTTGAGGAGTTTGCCACCCGTATGATGGGTCTCTATTCCCATGGTCAGACCGAGATCGGGCTGTTTCGGCGCTCCGGGCGTGCGCTGGCCGAGGTGCTTCGCGGCCGGGAAGATCCCCTGACACTACTGTTCAGCAGCGGAGAACCCACGGCGGCCGATCTCTATCTGAAGGCGCCCGTGGCGCGTGCGGCGAACCGGATGCTGGGAGAGGCGGTTCGGGCGCTGGTGGCTGCATTGCCGGAAGGACGGCGCCTCAGGGTGATCGAGGTCGGGGCGGGCACCGGATCTGCAACCGCATCCGTACTTCCGGAACTTCCCGAAGGACAGTTCGACTACGTCTATACGGATATCTCCGCAGGCTTCTTTTCCGAGGCGGAGGCGCGCTTTGGAGATGGGGGCGGGTGTATTGAGTACCGTCCGCTGGACATCGAGAAGGACCCGATCGAACAGGGTTTCGACTCCCATGGATACGATCTGATGATCGCGTCCAACGTGCTGCATGCAACGCGATATCTGGAGGAAACGCTGGGACACTGCCGGGACCTGCTTGCCCCATCCGGACAGTTGATCGCTCTCGAGAACCTTAGTGGCCTGGGCTGGATGGACCTGACGTTCGGTCAGTTGGATGGCTGGTGGCGGTTTGCCGACGACTACCGCCCGCATCACGCACTGGCAAGCCCCGCCGTGTGGCGCCAGGCCCTCGGTGACGCGGGTTTCGGGGAAGTGGAATTTCTGGGAGTAGATGAATCCGACTCGTCGAAAACACCGGATAAAGGTGTGATTGTAGCGCAAGGTCCGATTGAGGTGACAGAGCCGGGAGGCATGTGGATTCTCGTAGCGGACGAGGGAGGGGTTGCAGAGAAGCTGGCAGTCGATTTGGCTGCGCGGAACCAGACCGTCGTGCTGGCGGGCAGCGAAGCCGCCGAAGACGAGAGGTCGGCAGCGGCTGGTTCCGGGGTTTTCAGGACGGCCGTGGAAATGGATCAGCGCGAGTCCTGGGGAGCGCTTGTGACCGGTTTGCCTGACGATGTACCGCTCAGCGGTGTGGTGCATCTTGTGGGACTGGACGGTCATGGGGAACAGACTACAACCGAGGAAATAGCCGAAGACGTGAGGCGAGCGGGAGCGAGCGCACTGGCCCTGGTTCAGGGCGTCGCAGATTCCGATGTGGTCCCCTCCAATGGCGTCTGGATGATCACACGGGGCGCCCAGGTGCTGGAGCGGGAACGGGGTGGAGAACTCGCGGGCGCAGCGCTCTGGGGCTTCGGCAAGGCTATAGCTCGTGAAGCGGTGCATCTGCAGCCCAGGATGATTGATCTGGACCCCGGCGAGATGGCGCCGGAGCCCGATCTCACCGAAGAACTCTTATATCCTGATTCCGAAAATCACATCGCGTATCGATCGGGGCGCCGTCAGGTGGCGCGCCTCGTTCGAGCGGGCGACGGGCCGGAACGGCTGGCTTTCCCGGAGGAGATGGAATGGGTGCTCGCTCCGGATCCTGCCGGGGTGTTCGACAGACCGTATGTCCAGCCGCTGCCGGCACGTCCTCTCGAGC
Organism: Bacteroidetes bacterium SB0662_bin_6; assembly: GCA_009839485.1. Classification (NCBI taxonomy): domain Bacteria; kingdom Pseudomonadati; phylum Bacteroidota; species Bacteroidetes bacterium SB0662_bin_6. The sequence continues at coordinate 180,312 of VXPQ01000046.1, read as the reverse complement.
CGAAGGAAGTTCGCGTGGCTGTCGACGCGGCCGGACTCAACTTCTGGGATGTATTCCGATCACTCGGCTTCATCGAAGAAGGACTGTTGGGCAGAGAGATGTGTGGCCGCATCCTCGAGGTAGGCTCCGATGTCTCGACCGTTTCGGTCGGTGACCATGTGGTCGGATTAGGTTTCGGTGCGTTCGGGCCCCAAATGATCACACGGGAGGAACTGGTGGCGCCTGCGCTATTCGGATTCTCCGTGAGTGGACTTGCGACGGTGCCAAGCGCCTTTGTGTCGGCTGCGCTGTCCTTTGAATATTCCGGGCTTGAGGCTGGCGAACGGGTACTGATTCATGCGGGTGCGGGCGGTGTCGGCCTGGCGGCCATCCAGTTGGTGCAAGCTGCTGGAGCAGAGGTCTTCGCTACCGCAAGCGCACCGAAGCAGGCATATCTCCGGTCACTGGGCGTAGAGCACATATTCGACAGCCGCCAGACAGCGTTCGGCCAGGAAATCCTCGAAGCCACAGACGGCGCGGGGGTGGACGTAGTACTGAACAGCCTGACGGGGGAGGGTTTCATCGAAACGAGTCTGTCCTGTCTCAGGCAGGGCGGCCGGTTTGTGGAAATGGCCAGACGAGACATCTATAGCGAGGAAGAGATGGCGGCTGTGCGTCCGGATGTAGGCTATTCCATCCTGGCATTGGATGTCCTCAAAAAAACCGAACCGGCGTGGGTGGGGAAAGTCCTGCGGGGTGTGATGAAGGGTCTTTCGGCAGGAGAACTGAAACCGATTATCCACAGCAGGTGGCCGCTCACCGAAGCCGGGGCCGCATTGAGTTTCATGCGATCGGCCCGGCACCTCGGGAAGATCGTCGTGACGCCGCCCCCGCTCATGACAGGGCGTTTGCGGCAGGATCGAACCTATTTGGTGACCGGCGGTCTGGGAGGGATCGGATGTGCAGTGGCCGACTGGCTCGCAGACCACGAAGCAGGAGCGATCGTGTTAAACGGACGCCGGGCGCCGGATGCCGAAGCAGAGGAGACGATCCGCAAGTTGCGGGAGCGCGGCGTGACGGTGCAGGTGGAACTTGCGGACGTGACGGATGCCGCCGCAATAGATCAGATGCTGGAACGGATAGATGCGACGCTACCACCGCTCGGAGGTGTAATCCACAGTGTGGGCGTACTGTCGGACGGCGCACTGACCAACCAGAGTTGGGAGCGATTCGAAACGGTGCTCTGGCCGAAGATACTGGGTGCCTGGCATCTGCACCGGGCGACAGAAAACCGGGATCTGGATCTCTTCGTCCTCTTTTCGAGTCGGGTTGGCGTGATGGGCAATCCGGGCCAGGCAAACCATGCCGCGGCCAATGCCTTTCTGGACCAACTCGCTGGTCACCGCCGCGCACAGGGACTCCCCGGACAGGCTATTGCCTGGGGAGCGTGGTCAGAGATTGGTGAAGCCGCGGAACAACGCGAGCGGATCGATCGCCGGCGTACAGCACTCGGAGGCCGCTGGTTTACCCCGCAGCAGGGCCTCCGGGCATTCGAACAACTGGTGCGTCAGGACGCCACGAATTCCGTGGTAATGTCGATGGATTGGGCAGTGTATGAAGAGGCGGCGGAAGACCGCCCTCCACTGCTGGAGGACTTGCTGTCTGTTGCTCCGGAGGCCGAAACCGATGCCCGCACCTCGTCAGAGGACCTGCTGTCCCGGTTGAGGGGAACCCCGGCGGGACGCGAAGAACTGCTCGTTTCCTTCCTGCAGCAGGAAGTGCAGGCAGTGCTGAGGCTATCCACGGCGCCGGCGGCTACGGTAGGGTTTTTCGACCTGGGGATGGACTCGCTTATGGCGGTGGAATTACGGAACCGCCTGAATCGGGCATTTGCCGGAGAATACGTGGCCTCCAACACGGTCGTGTTCGATTACCCGGACATCGCTACACTCGCCGCTCATCTGGTCGGAGAACTTGGCGAAGTCGGGGATGCCCCTCCTCCGCAGGTTCGACCCGAGCCACAGCCCCAGGTGCAAGCAGAAGGAGAGGACAACGGGATAGCGATTGTGGGTATGGCGTGCCGATTCCCCGGTGCTCCGGACATTTCAACCTTCTGGCGCCAGCTCGAAGCGGGAGTGGACGCGGTAACGGACGGACGCCGGGATAACGGCTCCTGGGACGGCGTGGCCGGAGATCCTGCTTCTACGGATGCTATTTCCCGTCGCGGAGCATTCGTCGAAGAAATTGACAAATTTGACGCAAAGTTCTTCCGTATTGCGCCCATCGAAGCGCGGATGATGGACCCGCGACAGCGTCTGTTGCTGGAGACTACCTGGCATGCTATCGAAGATGCGGGGATGGAGCCCGACGGTATCAAAGGTAGCCGCACCGGGGTGTATGTCGGGGTCGGCAACGGCGACTATCGGGATGTCGCAGCTGCCAGTGGGGAAACGCATGGGTACCTCGGCACCACCATGAGCGTAACGGCCGGCCGGATTGCTTTTGTTTTGGGTCTTACCGGTCCGGCCGTGCCGGTCGACATGGCGTGCGCATCGTCTCTCGTGGCGATACATCAGGCGCTTTCCGCATTGCGCCAGGGAGAAGTCGACATGGCTCTCACCGGGGGGGTGAGCGCGGTTTTGTCTCCGGAAATCACACGATTTATGATGGAGCTCGGGATGTTGTCTGCGAGCGGGCAGTGCAGCACCTTCGATGCGGCTGCAGACGGCTTTGTACGGGGGGAGGGTTGTGGGATGGTGGTCCTGAAGCGGTTGCGTGAAGCGAGAGCGGATGGAGACAGGATATGGGGGGTGATCCGGGGCTCCGCGGTAAATCAGAATGGAGCAAGTGCGGGGCTGATCATTCCGAACGGGCCATCGCAAGAGCGAGTGATTGAGGAGGCATTGTTGCAAGCAGGAATTTCTCCCGCGGAAGTCGATTATCTGGAGGCGCACGGCGCGGGGTCGGGTTTGGGCGACCCGATCGAAGTGCAGGCGGCGGCGGCAGTTTACGGCAGGGAGCGGGCAGCGGAGCGCCCGCTGCTGATTGGTTCGGTAAAGACGAATATCGGCCACCTTGAGTGCGCGGCGGGGGTTGCAAGCCTGATCAAGGCCGTTCTTGCAATGAACAAAGGGGTCATTCCCAAACATTTACACTTTGACAATCCAAGCCCGCATCTTGACTGGGGGCAACTGCCGGTACAGGTCACCTCCGAGGCGACAACGTGGCCGGCCCATTCTGACCGGCCGCCAAGGGCAGGGATAAGTTCCTTCGGACTTTCGGGTACGAATGCGCACATTGTCGTGGAAGGATATGAATCTTCCGAGGGTGTTCTATCCACACCCGATGCAGGGCATGGGCCCACGGGTTCCGAGCGATCTGTTGCGGCCTGTTTGCCTGATTCCCTGCAAGAGTCGGTTGCCCGGCAGCCCCTGGCGGAGCAAGACCTCGTTGAGAGAACTGTGCGATTATTGCCGTTATCAGGGAAGTCGGATGAGGCGCTCCGGGAGCTGGCGGGGCGCTATCTGGTCTGGCTCGACGAGCATGTCGGAGCGTTTTCTTCGAATGGCGCCGCTGCATATCCGACGCTCTCGGATATGGCCTGGACAGCAGGTGTGGGGCGCAGCCATTTCGCACATCGTGCCGGTATCGTGTTCCGGGATGCCGACTCGCTTAGGGAAAGGCTTCGTGCACTTGCAGAAGCGGATGCAGAAATACGTGCGGATCAGGAGCCGCAGGCAACGACGAAAATAGCCTTTGCTTTTGCCGGAAAAGACGCCCAATGGAGCGATTCGGGCAAAGAGTTATACGATAGCGAACCGGTGGTACGGGCGGTTTTGGATCGCTGCGAAGAAGCATTTCAGGAGGAGCGGGGGCTTTCCTTGCTGGACGTGATGTTTAACCGACCGGGGGCCGCGGGAAATATGGACGATGCTGCCTGGGCTTATCCTGCTATCTACGCGCTGGAATGCGGGCTAACGGCGCTCTGGTCGAGCGTGGGGATTCAACCGAGCGTGGTGGTTGGACACGACCTTGGGGAGATTGCGGCGGCTCAGGCAGCAGGGGTGTTCGGTTTGGAAGATGGATTACGGTTAGCAGCGGCAAGGGGTGCGGCAGCGGCAGTTTCCGCGGATGCAGAACAACGGCAGCCTGTAGCAGACGAGTTGGAAGCTGCGCTAACAGGTGCAATCATTGCTTCCCCCTCTCTCACGGTCGTGAGTAGTGTGACAGGTCGGGCCGTGGCGTCAGGTGAAACACTCGATGCGGCATACTGGCGCCGGCAGGCGCAAGAACCGGAAGTATTCGACAAGTGTGTGGAGACGCTGGCCGATCTGGGGGTGGAGGTGATTGTGCAGATTGGTTCGCATTCAATATTGGGACCAAAGACAGATAAAGTCCGGCCGAAGAAAACGGCAGGCAAGGGCACGAACAGGAATGCTGCGGAATCGCCGCTTGTGCTGTCGAATCTGCAGAAACCATCCGGAGACGGGTCGCCGATACATGGCGGGGACGGGTTCGTGGCGGCGATTGCAGCAGCGTACGAAGCGGGGCTCCCGGTTGCATTCGCCGGATTGTTCGCGGGGGAAACACGGCGCCGGATTTCTCTGCCGGGCTATCCGTTCCAGCGCCGGCGATACTGGATCGATACGTCGAAATAGGGCCTGTTACCACTGTGCAGCGGCGCTCTGCGGGGCCTGGTCAGAAGATGTGCATATGCATCGATTCCTGCGCAGAACAGGAATTGAATCGACCGGCCTCCCCGCCGTTTCCTTCACGAATATTCGCCTCTGTTGACGGCATCAATAAATTCGCGCACAGCCTTTGCGCATTCTTCCGGTTGCTCAAGCGGGAGAAAATGGGTCGTTTCCGGCAGGAAGTCGTAATCCACCGTCATAATATGGCTGAGGTCAATGGTCGGCAGATATGAATAGGGCAGGGTGGGATCGGCTCCGACAATTTTGGTCGGGCAAAGCATGGTGTCAAGGTCCACCAGTACGGAAAAACTCCTGACATACTCGATGATCTGCGCTTCATATTCTCGCGGACATCTGAGCTCGTAATCCTGCCCGTTCGAGGATTTGCGAAGTGTAGTCTGCGCCATCAGGTCAAAAATCCCGGGCATTACGCGGTGGAAGGCCGGCATGTAGCGAAGAAGCTCTGCGAAGTCTTCCGGCCTCTGGAATCTGGCGGAGCGTTTTCGCGTCATGGCGGCTACGTAGGCCGCAGCGGCATCGAATTCTTCCTCCGTAACATGAGGCGGCTTACATAGAGGAGGGTCGAACAGAATGCGTGCGACAAATTCCTTGCCCTGTCCAGGCGACATGAGGGTCGTCAATGCCGACAGGGAATGAAATACGCCAAATTTCGGTTTTTTCCCGTAGTGGTTGTCAATCCCTTCAAGAAGACGGGTCTGGTCACTAATGATGCTCGGCACATTATGCTCATTCTGGGTCCCGACCGCATTCCAGCCATGGTTCCTCAAATCATAGATGATCAGGTCGAAATCGTCGGCAAGCAATGACCAGAAGGGGTAATAAAGATCGATCGCCAAGCCGTTACCGTGACTCAGAACGAGTCGCTGCCCCTCCGGATACCCATGGCGCCGCAGCGTAATGATGGAGTTGTCCTCCATGAGGACATCGTCCGCGGAAACAGGGTCGGGTATTTCCCAGGCGGTTTCTAAGGTCATGATCCAATACCCGGTCTTCCGGCAAAGCCCTCGTTCAACGGAAACGATATTAACTCACATAGAAGGTACGCGAAAGCAAAGAACTTTCGGTACACCTCAGGCGATTGCAGCACATATTTTCCGCCGTATTGCTAACGAACAGGACTGGCAGGAGGGTTCGGGACTAATTCATGAGCTACCGCAGCCGCAAAACGGTCGTTGCCCAGATTGTCGAGCCGCCATCTGATTGTCGGCAGATGAGGAAACCTGAATATGCTCGTGCTCGCACCAAGATACATCTGCGGCGGAATTTCGAATCGTGACATATCCAGGGCAAAACCTGTTCCGAGCGCCTTGATCAATGCCTCCTTCATGGTCCAGAGTGCAAAGAACAGGTGGAATTTCCGATCTCCGGTTGCCGAAGCAAGTTCAGCTCGCTCCCTCGGAGCAAAGATCATTCTGATCTCTCCGTCAGGATCGTGACGGGCAACGCGTTCTTCCACGTCCACGCCAAGGCGCCCTGACGGCGCAAGCGCAATCAATCCGTGCCTGCCGCTATGGCTGACACTGAAACTGATAGACGCCGGCGCCCCGCGCAAGACAGCGAACGGCTTGCCGTGTCTGGAAGTATCGAATGCGAGCTGATCGTTTCTGCAGCCAAGCCGATCGCAAAGCACAGCACGCAGCGCCGCACGGCATAAGGCGGATTCCCGTCGGGGACGGGCATATCGATAACGGCGCAAACGCGCCTTTTCCGCCTCGTCAAGCCACGCCAGAGCGCATGCTTCACGCGCCGCATTGGGTGTCAGATCAACATGCAGGACAACTACATCGTCTATTCTATTGAAGGAATGCCACCAGCATTCGTCAATAGAGGGAGATGCCATGATTCCGTAGGGATCGAGCGTCTCACAGCCCGACGATTCTTGTATCCCTGCATGCCGCGTGCTCACCCCGACTGGGCATCGAGATATGCACCAAGGGCCCGCAAGCTGGTAATTTGCGCGAAGTCTTCAGGAGGAATCTCCACGTTGAACTTCTTGCCAACCAGTTTAATGAATGCAACCGCGTCCATTGAAGATACATCGGAGTCGCTGAGGCCGACGTCGAGATCGGCTGAACCCGATATGTTCAGGTTCTCATTGGCAAGTTCCTGGAGTCGATTTTCTGTTGCTGTCATGATCAGGTTGTTCTCCTGTTGTTATAGTGATCGTATGCACTCGTGTTTGAAAAACATGCCCGGGGCATGCCTTGGGTTTTGTGTAACCAGGAGAAAGAATTGGGACTGCACCTCCAGACTGTAGGCCCGGCTTTCTGCCCGGTTTCCCGGCGCCCTGATATCCATCCCGCAATTACACACGGGTTAGAGTATATGGAATGGATATTACAAAGACAAAAGCGTCGGCGGAAATATTTATTGCTGTGCGGGGCGCCATTCAGTATTTTCGCACTACTTCCTGCAAAATCAGTATTACGAGATGACTACGGACACGACAAACCCCCGCACAGGCGTTCGCTATCAGGCCGACGAATCGCCTCCGACCACGCTTTCCTTCGGCCTGGGCTTTCAACTCGCCGTGCTTTGCATAGCCGGCATCGTGTTTACTCCGATGATCGTTATCCGGGCCGCTGGAGGAACCGAGACCTTTTTATCCTGGGCGGTCTTTGCTGCGGTCATGATCAGCGGCATAACGACGATAATGCAAGCGGTCCGGTTCGGCCGGATCGGCGCAGGCTATGTGCTGCTGATGGGAACCTCCGGGGCTTTTATCGCCGTGTGTATCACGGCCCTTGTCGAGGGCGGTCCGGCCATGCTCGCCACCCTGGTCATTATCTCCTCGCTTTTCCAGTTCGCACTTGCGGCGCGCCTCTCGCTCTTCCGTAGAATTCTCACCCCGACCGTTACAGGGACCGTAGTCATGCTCATAGCGGTAACGGTCATGCCGATCATTTTCGACATGTTGCATGAGGTACCGGAGGGATCTCCCGAAATGGCGGCCCCGATGACCGCGCTTGCAACCATACTGTGCATTAGCGGCATTGCCCTGAAAGCGAAGGGCACCTTGCGACTCTGGGCGCCTGTCATCGGGGTTATCGCGGGTTCTGTAGTCGGCGGATTCTACGGGCTTTATGATACTGCCCGCATCGCAGAAGCTTCATGGATCGGTTTTCCGCAGAGCGGCTGGCCGGGCATGGATCTTTCGTTCGGTCCGGTTTTCTGGACCCTCCTTCCGGCATTCGTGTTCGTGACCCTGATCGGCGCCATCGAAACGGTTGGGGATGCCGTCGCCATTCAGCGTGTTTCCTGGCGTACCCCTCGGGCGGTGGATTTTCGTGCAGTGCAGGGTGCGGTGGCTGCGGACGGGTTTGGCAATTTGTTGTCCGGGCTTGCAGGGACTGTTCCGAACACGACCTATTCCACGAGCGTGGCGGTCACTGAACTTACAGGGGTGGGCGCGCGCAGGGTCGGCGTCGCTGTCGGGATACTATTTATTGTGCTGGCTTTTCTTCCCAAGGCAATTGCCGGGGTCCTGGCGATCCCGAGCCCGGTCGCCGCGGCGTATATCGCCGTCCTTCTGGCGATGCTATTCGTGGTCGGCATGAGAATTGTCGTTCAGGACGGGATCGATTATCGCAAGTCGCTTGTGGTCGGCGTCGCATTCTGGGCCGGTGTCGGCTTTCAGAACGGCGTGATATTTCCGGAATACTTCGCGGAGTTTGCAGGCGGCATTTTTCAGAACGGCATGACGGCAGGGGGGCTTGTGGCCATCCTCATGACCCTGTTCATGGAGTTGACGGAACGCCGGCCCAGCCGGATGGAGGCGGCATTCGACATATCCGCTTTACCGGAAATACGGAAGTTTCTTGTGACGTTCACGTCCCGCAGCGGCTGGGACAGGGCGATGGGAGAGCGCCTTGAAGCCGCTGCCGAGGAAACGTTGCTTACGCTTTTCGACCGGGACGAGGGGAAGGAAAAAGACGGGCAGCGGCGGCTTCTTCTGGCTGCGCGCAAGGAGAGCGACGAGGCGATTCTGGAGTTTGTCGCATCGTCCGGGGAGGAAAATCTTCAGGATCAGATGGCGCTGCTTGGCGAGCAAACCGCCGGGGCGCCGGTCGAGAGGGAAATTTCGCTGCGGTTGCTGCGGCATGTTGCCTCTTCGGTTCGCCATCAGATATATCATGATACCGATATCGTGACGGTCCATGTAAAAACCCCGTGATCCGCGTATGGCGATAGTATAGCTTACGTGCTCGAAGCCCATAATTTGCCATGGAAGCCCTGACGGAATCCTGGGTTGTTCAATTCCTGGGACGGCTGCATCCGTTGATGGTGCATTTCCCCATCGGCCTGCTCGTCGCTGCGTTTTTCATGGAATGGATGACGCTCGGCGGCAAACGCCCCGGCTTGCGTGAGGGGATTCGGTGGATGATCGGGATCGGTACGGGAAGTGCCGTGTTGGCAAGCCTTCTGGGATGGTTTCTCCTGAACACCGGCGCTTACGGTGGAAACACGGCCGTCTGGCATCAATGGTTTGGTATCGGAACCGCCGTACTGGCCTTGGCGGTTGCCTGGTTGCTGCGCCGGGCGGAGCGCACTGATCGCTCGGAACAGCCTGCCCGGCGTACCGCCTGGACGCATTACCGCATTGCTCTTTCGGTATGTCTGATTGGTATAGGCGTTACGGGGCATCTCGGGGCGCGCTTAACCCACGGTGCAGATTATCTGCGCGGCGCCTTCCCCTGGAACCGTCCGGAAAGCATGGCCGGTGAATTGCTCGCCGAATTTCGCACCGTCGACACGGGAGCGTACAGTTCCCAACAACTGGACCGAATCAACCTTGAAGTTCGAGCGCTGTTTGCACATCGGTGCTACAAGTGCCACGGCCCGGAAAAACAGGAGGGGGGACTGGTTCTCGATAACGAAGCCGGCGTCCGGGCCGGCGGCGAGTCGGGGCCGATCTTTGTCGCGGGAAACGCTGCGGGAAGCGAGATCATGCGCCGCCTGTCGCTTCCCCGGGATGACGAAGACGCCATGCCTCAGAAAGCCGAGGCATTGAGCCGCGACGAGATTGACCTCATTGGGCTCTGGATCGACTTGGGGGCGCCCTGGGCCGAAGGCGACGTGCGCATCTTTCCGGAAGCGGAGTTGGCGCTCGAAAAACCGGCTCTACCCCTTGGGAAAGACCTTGACCATCCTGTCGACCGGTTCGTGAACGCCTATTTCGAACAGGAAGGGGTCCGCTGGGCCAAACCCGTGGATGACCGCACGTTCGTCCGGCGGGCGTATCTGGACGCTATAGGCCTCTTGCCGACATCCGAACAGGCGGATGCGTTTATCCACGACAAAGACAGTAACAAACGCGAGAAACTGGTGAATAGCCTGCTTGGCCAACGGCATCCCTATGCCCAGCACTGGCTCAGTTTCTGGAACGACCTGTTGCGCAATGATTATTCCGGCACGGGATACATCACGGGGGGGCGCAAGCAAATTACCGACTGGCTCTACAATGCGCTCCTGACCAACCAATCCTATGATGAGATGGTGCGTGCCCTGCTCAGTCCTACGGAAGACTCCGAAGGGTTCATCCGGGGAATACAGTGGAGAGGCGTGGCCAACAACAGCCAGCGCATCGAAATGCAGGCGGCGCAAAACGTCTCGCAATCGCTTCTTGGGGTCAATCTCAAATGCGCCTCGTGTCATGACAGCTTTGTAAGCAACCTTACACTGGACGAGGCCTACGGCTTCGCCACGGTATTTGCCGATACGGTCCTGGAGGTGTTCCGCTGCGACCAGCCTACCGGGCGGATGTCGAGCCCGGCGTTTCTATATCCCGAACTGGGCATTGTAGAAGCAGAGACGGTTGAAGAACGCCTTGTTCAACTGGCCGATATCGTGGTGCAACCGGCCAACGGCCGCCTGTACCGAACCATTGCCAATCGACTCTGGGATCGGCTGCTCGGACGGGGAATCATCATGCCGGTGGATGAAATGGATCGGGCGCCATGGAGTCAGGAACTGCTCGACTGGCTTGCCGCTGATCTGGTTGATCACGGGACGGACCTGCAATATCTCATTGCACAGATCATGACTTCCCGGACGTACCAGTTGCCATCCACCCCGTCCGCCGAAGCACAGGACCTGCTGACGCATGCCTACCGTTTCCGCGGGCCGGTGCGCCGGCGGCTCTCCGCCGAGCAATTGACCGATGCGCTCAGCCAGACAATCGGACCATTCTACAGCGCGGTAGCCTACGATCCATTGGGTGAGGATATCGAGGCGCAGTGGATATGGCACCATGAACAGGAAGTGGATCGGGACGTGTTGCCCAAGCCGGGCAAACGGTATTTTCGGTATCCATTCCACCTGGAGCAGGAACATCGCAACGTGCTGGATGCACAGGCGCTTGTCTCTGTAGATGAAGCGTTTGTGTTGTATCTGAATGGAGAACGCGTGGCGGAAGGGAGGGACTGGCGTACCGTGCACCGGATCGATCTCACCGGGGTCTTCCGGGATGGGATCAATCTACTCGCTGTCGAAGGAGAAAACGGAGGCAGCCTGCCTAATCCGGCAGGTGTACTGCTCGACCTTCGCCTGACCTTTGCCGATAGTACCCGGCAGGCGATTTTTTCGAATGCCGAATGGAAAACCACCGATGAGTTACCCGGTGTTGGTTGGACAAGTGTAAACTATGACGACAGGGACTGGCAGCCTGCCCGCGCATACGGTCGGTTTGACCGGAGTTACTGGGGCCGGCCGGTGGATTTCCGGCACAATCCGGATCGGGAGCACCTGCCCTTTGCCCGCGCCTCGCTGGTAACGCTCGATCCCTTTCTTAAAGTGCTGGGACGGCCTACCCGTGAGAATGTCGTCACCCGTCGTGACGATCAGGCGACATTGTTGCAGGCGCTTGAGCTTAGCAACGGCGCTTTTTTCAACGAGGCTGTCTCTGCCGGGGCAGCAAGATGGCTGGGCGATTACGGGGATGATCCGCGAATGCTTGTGGAGCGCTTGTATCACAGCGCGCTCGGGCGTGCCCCCAGCCGCCGCGAAATGCGCACAGCCACAGCATTGCTGGGCGAACATCCCACTGAAGAAGAGGTACAGGATGTGTTATGGGCCGTGTTCATGTTACCGGATTTCCAGTTGATTTACTGATTTTCGATGACTACGCGCAGGGATTTTCTCAAGCAGATGCAGGCGGCGAGCCTTGCCGCCATGGCCGCTTCCGTACCAGCAGCCTCGTTTCTGAGCGGGTGTCGTTCCGAGGGGAGAGCGGAACAGCGAAATACGGCGACTGCGGATAGCGTTATCCTGCTCTGGATGGCCGGAGGCATGGCCCATACCGAGACGTTCGATCCGAAGCGGTTCGAGCCGTTCGAGCCGGGCATGGAGAGCAAGCGTATTCTGAGTACCTTCCCGGCCCTGCCGACAGTTGTCGACGGGGTCTCTTTCTCCGAGGGATTACAGGCTATCGGGGAGGTGATGGATCGCGGAAGCCTTTTACGCTCCTACCGGGCGGCGGACCTCGGCTTCATTCTGCATTCCCGGCACCAGTATCACTGGCATACCTGCTATGAGCCGCCGCAGTCCGTGCAGCTTCCTCATTTCGGGGCATGGATCGCCAAAGAACTGGGGCCCATAAATCCGGCTATCCCGCCGTTTATCGACATCGGGCAGCGATTCACCGTCGGGGAAGCCGAAGAATTGAAAGCTTTTCACACAGCAGGATTTCTCGGCAGCGAGTATGGTCCCTTTCTGATCCCTGATCCGGCCAGTGGGCTGGAGAGCGTTCGTCCCCCTGCCGGCATGACGAACGGGCGGTTCGAGCGGCGCCACGCCCTGTACCGCGATCTTGTCGAGAGTAGCCCGCTGGGCGAGCGGGGAAGCGACTACCAGAAAGAATCCCTGTTGCGCTCGATGGAACAGGCATATCGTCTCCTGCGCTCACCGGAAGCCCAGGCATTCAATCTCCATAACGAACCCCCGGAGCAGTATGCGGCCTATGACACCGGGCGGTTCGGGCTCGGCTGTTTACTGGCGAAGCGGCTGGTGCAGCATGGGGCCCGGTTTGTCAGCGTAACGACCGAATACGAACCGTTTCTGGGCTGGGATACGCACGAAAACGGCCATACCCGGCTGGTCAACATGAAACAGATGATCGACCGGCCTGTGGCGCAACTTGTCCGGGACCTGGACGAAAGCGGTCATCTCGACCGGACGCTCATCGTACTGGCCAGCGAATTCAGCCGGGACATGATGCAGGAGGGTCGCCCGGAGGCCAAGGTGAGGGATCAGGTGGAGGTGCCGGATACGGTGGAAACGATGAAGCACTATGGCATGCACCGTCATTTCACCGACGGCTGTTCAATACTTTTCTTCGGAGGCGGTGTCAAGCGGGGATTTGTCTACGGCCAAACCGCCGATGAACGTCCTTGCGTAACCGTCGGCGAGCCGGTCTACATCGACCAGATACACCAGACGATCTACCATGCGCTGGGTATCCCGCCGGAGACGCACTACGAAGTGGAGGGGCGCCCCATCTACACGACGCCTGAGGGATTGGGAGAGCCGGTGCTGGAATTGCTGGCGTAGGTGAAAGCGGCCCGGCTGAGCTGCCTGCCGGGCCGCTACCCCTATCCAGTACTCACTCGTCGTCGTCCATATCGGGGATGACGACAAATTCCGGATACGCCTCGATACCCAGTTCCGCCACATCCTGACCAAGCCCCTCGACAGACAAGGAGATACGGACCCCGATCGTTTTATCGATGGCTATCCATGTGAGCCAGGAAGCTCCGAACGCGAAAACGGCGACGGCGAGAATACCGACAAGTTGCACGCCTAAATTGCCGCCGGCTACAATGCAGACCGCAAGCGTTCCCCATATGCCCGAAAACAGGTGTGCAGGCACCGCGCCAACTACATCGTCGATCTTGAGGCGTTCCATAACCTTCAGCCCGATAACGCACAAGGCGCCGCCTATTGCGCCGATGACCACTGCCCATTGATGCGCGACGATATCGGGACCGGCCGTGATCGCCACCAGACCCGCGATGGCTCCGTTCAGGCTGGCAAGCAGGTCGACCCGCCCGAAAAGGGGGCGCGACAGAAAAATGGCGGCTATGAAGCCTGCGGCTCCCGCAAGGTTGGTGTTAGCAAGAATATTGCTGATTGCTACGGCATCGACCGCACCGCTCAGGGCCAGTTGCGATCCCCCGTTGAAACCGAACCAGCCGAGCCACAAGATGAACACACCCAGCGTCACAGCAGGCACATTGGACGGAGGGGTCATTTTGACGTCCCCATTCTTTCGGAACTTACCTCTTCGGGCGCCGACGATGAGTACGCCGGCAAGCGCCGCCCAGCCGCCGGTCGAGTGCACGATGGTCGATCCGGCAAAATCCTGGAAGCCCATTTCCGCAAGCCAGCCGCCGCCCCATGTCCAGGCCCCGATGATCGGGTAGATGACTGTCGTCAGCACGGCGATGAAGATGAAGAAGGACCACAATTTTACCCGCTCGGCCAGTGCGCCGGATACGATGGAAGCCGTCGTCCCCACAAACACCATCTGAAAGAACCAGTTCGACATGACCGAACTGCCATTTCCAATGACTTCGGAGGCTGCGTCGCCCTGTCCGTCAAGAAGAGCCATTTCATGTTCGGAGGTGCCGTAAAACAACTTCAAGGAGCCAAACCAATCGCCCGGTTCGACGCCCACATACATGATATTGTAACCAATCAGATAGAAAGTCAGCCCGGCGATTGAATAGAGGCCCACATTCTTCAGGCAAATCACGGAGGCGTTTTTGGTTCGTACGGAACCGGCCTCCAGCATGGTGAAGCCCGCGCACATCCACATCACCAGTGCACCCCAGACAAGGAAGGAAAAACTGTTCAGAACAAACTGGGCTTCTTCGCCGAGAGTGCTTTGCGCCTGTGCGGTGTAAACAGTGAAGAAGAAAATGGCTCCGAGGCCGCCCAGGCCGATGGCAAGCCGCCGTGCCATTTTACGAGAAATACCCAATTTATCGAGTTGCATTTCAGATTCCCCCGTTCGATTGATACTGGTTCTGCACTGCTATGGCCAACCCTTAATTAGTAAGAAAATCGGCCGGCTATTCTTTCGAAGGTACAAACAGGAAACGCCTGCCTGCAAGTACCGGAAAAAATATCTGTGAACCATGTGATGAGCGGAGTGAGGCAAAAACAAAAAAACCGGCACTCCCTGTTCGAGGAATACCGGTTTCTGTTGTAGCGGGGGCGGGATTTGAACCCGCGACCTCCGGGTTATGAGCCCGGTGAGCTACCAGCTGCTCCACCCCGCGATGGTATTATAAAGCAGTGTAGCCCGCAGGGTACGAATTTGTTCCGGCAAAGACAAGAAAGCAGCGATTCCCGCGTTACCTGCATGGGACAGGCGGTACCCGGAGTCTGGAATGCATCCGCTTTCTACGGTGCAGCATACGAAAAACGGGAACTGGAACCCCCCGATTCGGCAAACCGTAAGGCTCGTCGACACGTTGTTTCTACGCACTCAGTACACGCATGCCCTTTTCCTATTTTACCTCTGCAACATTCCAATTTCTCGAGGAATTGGCGGCAAATAACGACCGGGATTGGTTTCAGGCCAACAAGCCCCGCTATGAAGGAGACGTGAAGGAGCCGGCGCTGCAGTTCATTGCGGATTTTGCCCCGCACCTGCAGGAAATCAGCCCGCATTTCCGGGCCGATCCGAGAGCCAATGGCGGTTCGCTCTTCCGTATTTACCGGGACACGCGCTTTTCGAAGGACAAGAGCCCGTACAAGACCCACACGGGCATCCACTTTCGCCACGAGTCGGCCAAAGATGCGCACACCCCCGGTTTTTACCTCCATATCGAGCCGGGAGGATCCTTTGCCGGGTGCGGTATATGGCGCCCTGCCTCACCCGCATTGACCATGATCCGCCAGGCGATTACGGACGACCCGGATGCGTGGGCGCAGGCGCGGGACGATGCAGGATTCTGCGCAGCGTTCGAGTTGTCCGGCGATTCGTTGAAGAGAGCGCCACGAGGTATTGATCCGGATCATCCGATGATCGAAGACCTGAAGCGGAAGGATTTTATCGGGGTGACATCGCTTGGAAACGACGCAATTGTCTCGGACAGCTTCCTCGACGATTTTGCAGCGTTATGCCGGAGCGCATCGCCCTTTCAGCGCTGGTTGTGCGAGGCGCTGGGGGCAGCGTACTGAGGATACCAACCCTGAATTGTGGCAGTACCCGCTATCCGGTAACCGAAAACATCTTCAGGAGAAACAATGGATGCAACCGAAAATGGCGGCGCGGCCGAGGGGATAGTTCGTACCGAGGCCACGATAGTCATTGCCCTGGCCATTCTCGCAGCGCTCGCCGTAAAAATCCCGGCGCTGTTCGGCCTGTCGATGCACGAGGAAAATGCAGCGTTCTATGCACGTAACATCAGCCTTTTCGTGCTGCCGTTTCTCGCCGGGTATTTTGTGTGGAAGCGTACCCTTGGTGTCCGGAACTGCTTGTGGATAGCAGCGCCGTTTGCGGCGGCGGGCGTTTTCGTCAATGTGTTCCCGTTCGAGCCGGAAGCCGCTACCGAACTCCTGGCTGTGCTGCACCTGCCCATAGCGCTTTGGCTGGTCATCGGAATCGCTTATGCGGGAGGAGCGTGGGGCGATAGCGCCCGGCGCATGGATTTTGTCCGATTCTCCGGCGAGTTTTTCATTTACTATGTCCTGATTGCGCTGGGCGGCATCGTCCTGACGGCCCTGACCATGTTTATGTTCAACGCCATCGGCCTGGACCCTGAATGGTTCATGCAGAACTGGCTTATCCCTTGCGGGGCGCTTGGAGCCGTCCTCATAGCCGCCTGGCTGGTGGAAACGAAGCAGAGTATCATGGCGAACTTTGCGCCGCTGCTGACCCGCCTGTTCACGCCGCTTTTCGCGATCGTACTGCTTGTTTTTCTGGGTTCCATGCTATGGACGGGAAATAGCATCAATATGGAGCGCGAAGCCCTCATCGGATGCGACCTGCTGCTCGTGGTAGTTCTCGGCCTGCTTCTTTATGCCGTATCGGCGCGGGATCCCGACAAAAAGCCGGGCGCGTTCGACATCTTTCAACTGGTGCTTGTTGCCTCGGCGCTGATCGTGGACGTTGTGGCGCTGACGGCTATCGTGGCACGCATATCGGAATTCGGGTTCAGTCCGAACAAGGTGGCTGCGCTGGGCATGAACCTCATCCTGCTGGTCAATCTGGCCTGGTCATTCTGGCTGTATGTGCGATTCCTGCGGGGCGCCGGGTCCTTCACTGCCCTGGAGCGCTGGCAGACCGACTACCTCCCGGTGTATGCTCTGTGGGCGGGACTCGTCGTGATCGTGTTTCCGCCGCTGTTCGGGTATGTTTGATGCGCCCTGCGCGCTGATCCTCGCCGGGCTCCCGCAGCTTCTCTTCTTAACCACTTATTCGCCGCCGTTCCACTGCACAGGAACCGGGTATTTCCGAAATTGTACCGGACTGTTTTCTGCGCACTATCCCGGCCTGTGCCGGCCCCTTTCCATGGCGATTCTGCACCCGTTTCGCGCTCTTCGTCCCGTTCCCGACAAGGTGGCGGAGGTGGCTTCCGTGCCTTACGATGTCGTCGATACGGAGGAGGCCCGCGCTCTTGCCGAAGGCCGCCCGCTGAGCTTTCTGCACGTCGTCCGCCCGGAGATCGATCTGCCGTCGGGCGCCGACGAATATGCCCCGGAAACGTATGAACGCGGCGCCGCCAACCTGCGGGCATTCGCCGGAAACGGCGCCTCGGTGCAGGACGAGCCGTCCGTGTACATCTACCGTCTGGAAATGGACGGGCATACGCAAACCGGCGTATTCGGGTGTGTATCCGTGGAGGAATACGACAACGGGACGATCCTGAAACACGAAAAAACGCGCCCGAAAAAGGAGACAGACCGTGTCCGTCATATCGTGACGCAACAGGCGCATGCCGAGCCTGTCATGATGACCTATCGGAATGCGGATCGAATCGATGTTTTGGTCGCCTCCGAAACCGCTTCGGAGCCGCTCTACGATTTTATGGCGGAGGATGGCGTCCGCCACACGATCTGGAAAGCGGAGCAGCAGGAAGAACTGGTAGATGCCTTCGAGCGCGTCGAATACCTGTATATCGCGGACGGACACCACCGATGTGCCGCAGCATCGCGGGCGGCGGCGGAGATGCGCAAAGCATCTGCCGGACTGCCGGAGGCGGAATTTTTCCCGGCGGTGCTGTTTCCCATGAGCGAACTGCGCATTCTTGCCTATAACCGCATCGTACGAAAACTGCCTGTCCCCGCGGACGAGTTTCTGAATACGCTGGCTGCCCGATTTGACCTGTCTGTAGATTCCGGAGAGAAAACACCTGCCGAACCGGGCAGCGTATGCCTTTACCTGGGTGGACACTGGCATACGATCCAGCTTCCGCCAACGGAACGCACTGAGGTAGCGGACACCCTCGATGTGGCGCGGCTCAGCGAACATCTGCTGGAACCCGAGTTCGGCATTATGGATCAGCGACTGGATCCGAACATCGACTTCGTGGGAGGTATACGCGGTGCGGGCGAACTGGAACGTCTGGTCGACTCCGGACGGGCGAAACTGGCCATTTCCATGTATCCGACCAGTGTGGAGGAACTCCTTGCCGTATCGAATGCGGGCCTCCTTATGCCGCCGAAGTCCACATGGTTCGAACCGAAACTCCGCAGCGGGCTGCTGGTGCATCTGTTCGACCAGGACTGAATCTCTCTCGTTCTCTTGCCGTAGCACTGTTTTTCCGAAGGCTACGGCCCCTTGATAATCTCTTCGCCTGTATCCCGCCATGCGCTTGCATAATTTTTCCGCCGGCCCCGCGGCGCTTCCGGAGGCCGTACTACTGGAAATGAAAGAAGAATTCCCGGTATACGGGGAGCTTGGCGCCTCTGTCCTTGAGATCAGTCACCGTTCGGCGGCCTATACGCAGATCGAACAGGATGCCAAAGAGCGTGTACGGCGCCTCCTGAACATCGGCAGCGAATGGCATGTGCTCTTCCTGCAAGGAGGGGCGTCCATGCAGTTTCACCAGATACCGATGAATTTCCGGGAGGAGGGGACTTCAGCGGATTATGTAGTGACGGGGCGCTGGGCGGTGAATGCACTGAAAGAAGCCCAGCGTACGGGCAAGGCGCGGCCAGCAGCGTCGAGCGAGGACCAGAATTTCGCGTATATCCCGGATGCAAACGCATGGGATGTTCATCCCGAGGCGGCATACCTGCATATGACCTCGAACAACACGGTAGTCGGCACGCAGTTCACGGAAGTCCCGCAGGTCGACCCGCCCATCGTGTGCGATGCGTCCAGCGATTTTCTGAGCCGCCCGATCGACATGGCGAATTATGCGCTGATCTATGCGGGGGCGCAAAAGAATATCGGCCCGGCAGGCGCCACCGTCGTATTGGTGCACGACCGTTTTCTGCAACGCCGCAACAAGTCGCTTCCCGTTATTCTGGATTACGGGATACACGCAGCGAAGTTGTACAATACGCCCCCCGTGTTCGCCGTGTACCTCATAGGCAAGGTACTGGCATGGCTGGAAGCGCAGGGGGGGCTTGCAGCTATTGAAAAGATCAACGAGCGCAAGGCCGACAAACTGTATGCCCGGATCGACCGGACGGATTTCTACCGGGGGACAGCGCACAAAGACGCCCGCTCGCGGATGAATGTGACGTTCCGCCTGCCCTCGGAAGCCCTGGAAGCGCGCTTTCTCTCCGAAGCGCACGGGCGAGGATTGCTGGCATTGAAAGGACACCGATCCGTGGGGGGGATGCGCGCCTCTTTATACAATGCCTGCCCGGAAGAATCCGTGGATGCACTCATTGCCTTTATGGACGATTTCGAGAGAGAACGCGGGTGATATACGGTGGTCTTTGTATATTCGGGTTGTCTCATGCGCAGGAGCATATCGCTCGCACGGCCTGCATGACAGAATCTTTATTCGGGGGCGTATGGCGTTAACCATTGGTGTTCCAAAGGAGACCGCCGCCGGCGAACGGCGTGTGGCTGTCGTTCCCGATATAGTTCAAAAACTTGTAAGTCAAGGATTCGGGACCATTGTGGAAGCGGGGGCCGGCGAGGCGGCATACTTTACCGATGATGCATTTCGGGAGGCTGGTGCGCGTATAGGCACATGCAGCGATGCGCTCGGCGCCGACATCGTCCTGAAAGTGAGCCCCCCCCTGGAGTCCGAAATCGGGAAAATGAAGTCCGGCAGCGTCTTTTTAGGGTTGCTGGATCCGCTGGGCAGACCTGCATTATCCCTGCAATTGGCCAATCGCTCCGTGACGGCGCTCGGCATGGAGTTAGTGCCGCGTATTTCCCGAGCGCAAAAGATGGATGCCCTCTCCGCCATGAGCGGGGTAGCCGGGTATGAAGCCGTGTTGCAGGCCGCCGCAGCGTTACCCCGGTTTTTTCCCCTGATGACGACGGCGGCAGGTACCGTGAAGCCGGCGAATGTGCTGGTGTTGGGGGCAGGTGTTGCGGGACTGCAGGCCATCGCTACGGCAAGGCGGCTCGGAGCACGTGTGTCCGCCTACGATATCCGCGATGCAGCACAGGAGGAAGTTCGCAGCCTTGGCGCCAGGTTCGTGGAATTGGCTTTTGAAACGCAAGAGGATGCCGATACGGGCGGATATGCTACGGCATTGACCGAAGAAAAAGCGGCGCAGCAAACCGCCCTGCTGGTTCCGCACATCGCAGCGGCGGATGTGGTGATCTCGACGGCGCTGGTGCCGGGACGACCTGCGCCCATCCTCGTCACCGACGAAGCATTGCAAGCTATGAAACCGGGCTCCGTGGTGGTCGATCTCGCAGCGCCGGGCGGGGGTAACTGCACAGCTACGAAACCCGGAGAAACCGTTACAGTGCATGGCGTACGTATTCTGGGGCCACTCGACCTGCCGTCGAAATCGCCTGTTGATGCAAGTACCATGTACGCCCGCACGCTCCTTGCTGTCCTAACGGAATTTTTCGACAGCGAAACGTTCCGCCCGGATTTCGAGGACGAGATTTTCAAGGATATGTGCGTGACGCACGAAGGACAGGTCGTGCACGAACACGTACGCGCCCTGCTCGACACATAGCGTATCCTGTAAACGTTTTGCACCATACCATGTATTTCCAGTCCGGTTCATCCTGATGCTGAGCAATCTCGTCATATTCATTCTGGCAGCATTCATCGGGTTCGAGGTGATCAGCAAGGTACCGCAAACCCTGCATACACCGCTCATGTCCGGCACGAATGCTATCAGCGGTATTACCATTGTCGGAGCTCTTGTAGCGACGGGCATGATCGAGAGCCCCTGGGCCAAGTGGATCGGATTTGCGGCGCTTATCGTCGCCACGATCAATGTGGTCGGAGGTTTTCTCGTCACGGATCGGATGCTGCAAATGTTCAAGCCGAAGCAGCGCGATAGCAAGGAACCTTCCAGTAACGCCGCCTGACGCCTCGCTACCATGCAGAACGTTATCCTGTTGGCTTATCTCGGCGCTGCCGTGCTCTTCATTCTGGGCATGAAACGGCTGCAGTCCCCGGCTACGGCCCGCAGAGGAAATCGGCTTGCGGCCATCGGCATGTTGATTGCCGTCGCAGCGACACTGTTGTTGCAGCGAATTCTTTCCCCGGTGGAGATGATTGGCGGGTTTGTGGTCGGCGCTGCCGTGGGCATGTTGCTGGCGCGGCGGGTGGCCATGACGAGCATGCCGGAGCTGGTTGCGGTATTCAACGGTTTCGGGGGATTGGCGTCCGCACTCGTGGCAGGCGGAGAAATCGCGCGCTACCTGTCCGGTGGGGCTGGAGAAGGTGCGGTAGCCCGAACGGTCCAATCCGTGGCGGCACTGGCGCCGCTCGACGTACCGGCGGCGATCACCGTCGTACTGTGTATTCTGATCGGCACGATTACGTTTTCCGGAAGTTTTGTCGCCTTCGGCAAGCTGGGCGGGCACCTGAGCGGCAATCCCGTTTCGTTTCCGGGTATGCGCGTGCTTACCGTACTGGTGACCCTCGGTGCGCTCGGGGCAGGCGGATACCTGATCTACGGAGCAGGCGGCTCGTTTGCAGCGATGGATATGCAAGCCATCATGTGGGGGGCACTGGTTCTTGGCTTCCTTTCGCTGGTATTGGGCATTCTCCTCGTCATCCCCATCGGGGGGGCGGACATGCCCGTCGTCGTAGCGCTTCTGAATGCCTACTCGGGGCTTGCTGCAGCGGCCACCGGGTTCATGCTCGACAACACGGCGCTTATTGTAAGCGGCGCTCTGGTCGGCGCATCAGGACTTATTCTGACCTCCATTATGTGCGAAGCAATGAACCGGTCGTTGCTGAACGTACTACTGGGTGGTTTCGGCGGCGACAGCGATGGAAGCGGTCCGGCGGTGGAAGGCGCCCGGCCCGACCTTACGGTGCAGGAAACGTCGGTCGAAGATGTGGCCATTCAGTTGACGTATGCCGAACAGGTGATCGTGGTGCCCGGCTACGGTATGGCTGTAGCCCAGGCGCAGCATCAGGTTCGCGAATTGTCGGATATGCTGCAAGCTCAGGGCGTTACCGTGAAATATGCTATTCATCCGGTGGCCGGTCGCATGCCCGGACATATGAATGTATTGCTTGCAGAGGCGGACGTACCGTACGACCAGCTTTACGAAATGGACGATATCAATAGCGAATTCGGGATGACGGATGTGTCGCTCGTGATCGGCGCCAACGATGTGGTCAATCCGGCAGCCCGTACGGACAAGACCAGCCCCATCTATGGCATGCCCATTCTGGATGTGGATCGCTCCGGCACGGTGGTTGTGCTCAAACGCAGTCTGCGTCCCGGCTATTCCGGCATCGATAACATGCTGTTCTATCACGACAACACCCGCATGCTGTTCGGGGATGCGAAAGAATCGCTGGCCAAACTCGTGGCCGCCGTAAAAAACCTGTAGGCGGCGCCACTGCAGGCAGGGTATCACGAAGATTCGTGATTCAGATAGTCACCTCCCCAACATCTTTCGGCTGCTTCCTCCTTACAATCCGGCCACTCAGCCAGCCTGTTCCTACACACGTCAGCGTCCCGATTGCGCCGAAAAGCAAGCCATTGATCGACGTGAAAAAGGTACAGTAAGCGAGGGCAGCGACAGAAGCCAGGGCGCCGATCCACGCATGTAAGGCAGTGGTTCGACGGGTGAAGATGCCCAGAATAAACAGGCCTCCGAGGGTGCCGAGGAAAAGACCGGTGATATCCAGAAACAGGCTCCAGAGCGCCCGCAGATCAAGGGTGCTGATGAGCATGGCGCTAACTGTACCGAGGACACCGAGAATGAATACAATCCACCGGGCAAGGCTGAGCCACTGTTTCTCTTCCCGATCCGGCTGGAAACGCTTGAAAAAGTCGGTGGTGACCGCAGTAGTGATGGAATGAATCGAAGAATCGAGGCTGGACATGGAAGCGGCAAAAACCCCGGCAATGACCAGGCCGCCCAGACCGGCAGGCATTTCCTGGACGATAAACCAGGGTAGCAGTTGATCGGGTCTTTCGAGGGGGATGAGTTGCTCCGGAAAGTTCTGATAAAAGACAAACAGCGCCGTACCGAGGAAGAAGAACAGGATGGATGCCGGCACGGCAAACAAAGCGCCTGTCCAGATGGCGCTGCGCGCGGATTGCTCGGTTGCGGTGGTCATATACCGTTGCACCACTGCCTGATCCGTGGTGTAGGGCAGCAGGTTTGTAAAGACCATCCCGAGAAGAATAACGAATAGCGAATCACTGTACAGGTCCCAGCCGGGATTGACCAGGTTCCACTTGTCGTGCTCTGCCGCTTCCGTGATGATTTGCCCAAAGCCCCCGGGAATATCTGCAACGATGATGCCCAGTGCAGCGAGTGCCCCGCCGAACAGCACCACGACCTGAATCACATCGGTCCAGACAACGGCTTCCATCCCGCCCAGCACCGTGTAGAGCGTACTTAATAACCCCATAAGAGCGATGCACAGAAAGAGATGCAAGCCCGTCACAGCGCTTAGCGCCAGGGCCGGCAGGAGCAGGACGATGCCCATTCTTCCCAGTTGAAACAGGATGAACGAAGCGGAGCCGAGCAGGCGCAATGAGGTGTCAAAACGATTTTCGAGGTATTCATAGACGCTTGTGACGCGAAGTTTTCGGTAAAAAGGCAGGAAAAAGAAGATGACGATCGGTGCAATGAGGGGGATACCCATATTGACCAGGAAGCGGGTCCAGTCGCTGGCGTAGGCCGTTGCAGGAATAGAGAGATAAGTGATGGCGGAGAGCATGGTGGCAAAGATGCTCAGGCCTGCCGCCCACCACGGCATTCGTCCACCGGCGAGGAAGAAATCCTGCGCCGTACCGGCTCGCCGCGAAAAGTAAATGCCCATGGCAACGAGCAGAGCGAGGTAAACACCCAGTACAATGCTGTTTGTGAGGCCAAAAGAGCTGACTTCCTGCACCAGACCGGTGTTCAGAAAAGATGTCAAGGCTTCATGGTTCATCACGAGGGGCGTTCCAGATCAACGTTTTTGAAGATAGCCAGCGCCCTGACGTCTTCGTAAAGGGACTTTTTCTGCTCGGCGGAAAGCGGCATGAGCGGCAGCCTGACTTCGCCGCAATCGATGCCGCGCATGGCCATGATAGCTTTGCCGGCCTGGATTACGCCGTGTTTGAGCAGCACCTCTACAAGGGCTACTGCGTGGTCGGCAAAGCGCTGAGCCGTTTCCATATCTCCCTTTTTAAATGCTTCCATCATACCCGCAGAATTTTGGGCGGCGTAGTTGTACGTGCTGCCTACGGCTGCTTCGGCTCCCATCGCCAGGGCGCCTAACAGCATTTCATCCGAACCGAAAAACATCGTATACCGGCCGGATTCCATCGTTGTACAGCGGTGGAATTGCATCAGATCGCTTGCCGAAAACTTGACACCCGATAGGGTAGGTATGTGCTTGCTCCCGGCATGCAGAAATTCAGGCACGGCCAGATTAAGGCCGGTTATGGAGGGAATGTGGTAGTAGAAAAAGGGCAGGGCCGGTGCTGCTTCCGCCACCGATGCGCAATACGATACCAGGCTATCGATGGAGGCCGGCTTGAAAAACGAAGGGGCAAGCGCTGCGATACTGTGTGCCTGAATCGATTGGGCGTGCTCGGCCAGTTTGCGTGCTTCATATACGCTATTGTGCCCTACATGCACGATGACGACCAATTCGTCGCCGGCATTGGCAACCCATTGTTCTGCCAGCAGCATGCGTTCATCAACGGTCAAAGAGGCGCCTTCTCCCGTGGTACCGCAAATAAAAACACCGGCAACTTCTTCTTTTTGCAGATGCTGGACCATGTCCGGGATGATACCGGAATGTATGCTGCCATCCGGGTGCATAGGGGTGTACGGAGCGGCGATCAGGCCGGTGAGTTTTTCCATATCGGGCAATTCTATTCCTGGATGGAGTGCAATGTGGAGCGGCAACACCGCATGGCGGGAAAACAGGCCCCGCCGAGCGCCGCTGCATAGTATGAACAGGCTTTAGTATAGGTCAATGGTAGCGTCATTCCCGGAACGCAATACTTCCATGACCGGATGAAGCACATCCCAGACGTTTTCCGCGACGATCCGATGCCCGGATTCGTTCGGATGAATGCCGTCCATCTGCATGAGAGAATCCACGCCTCCTACACCCTCGAGAAGAAAAGGAATCAGGTGAGTATTCTCCGCGCTGGTCAGGGTCGGATAGATTTTCCGGAAGGCCCGGGTGTAGTCCTGTCCGAGATTGGGTGGAATTTGCATACCGGCAAGGATAATCTCCATGTCCGGGTTCGCGTTGCGCGCCTTATCGATAATTGCCTGCAGGTTGTTCTGCGTAACCTCGACCGGAATACCCCGTAAACCATCATTGCCTCCTAACTCCAGCACAAGGACGCTCACAGGATACTGTTGCAGATACCAGTCTATGCGCCGCAGACCTCCCGCACTCGTTTCTCCACTCAGTCCGGCATTGACCGCCTGCACATTCCAGCCCAGGGAATCCATGCGATGTTGCAGGAGAGCAGGAAAGGCGCTTGCGGGGTCGACCCCTGCTCCCGCCGAAAGACTATTGCCCAGAAAGAGAATAATCGTATCCGCCTGTTCCGCATCTTCCTGGAGCTCTGCGCCCGGGTTATCGTTTCGCTCCATCACAGGGGGGAGGTTTCCCCTGTCCGGAGCAGCCGTTTCGGTTTCCGTGTTCCGGGACCCGCAGGCCAGGCACAGAACAGGAATGCACGCAAGCAGGTATAGTTTGCCGATTTTCACGTATCGTGAGCAATGCCCTTGCATGGATGCAAGGCATACATAAACAAAACAGGACCTATTTCCAGCAAACCCGCAGGAAGGAGCGCCTGTTTCAGAGAAATTTCAATGGATTCCATCCTTTCCGTCCGCAACCTTACCAAGACCTACCAGAGCGGCAACCGGTTGCTGACGGTGCTGCATGACGTATCCTTCGACTTGCATCGGGGGGAGACATGCGCAGTGGTTGGCCCCTCCGGTTCCGGCAAGACCACGTTACTGGGCTTGTGCGCCGGGTTGGACCGGGCCACTTCGGGCAATGTAGATTTATCCGGCAGCCGCCTTGACACCATGTCGGAGGATGCGCTGGCGAAGCTTCGGAACCGGGAAGTCGGATTCATTTTCCAGACATTCCAGTTGATTCCTACGCTGACGGCGCTTGAAAATGTAATGGTTCCGGCAGAGTTGCGCGGCCACAAGGGGGCCTATGAGCGGGCAAGTGAACTGCTCGACCAGGTAGGGCTCGGGGAGCGGATGTCGCATTATCCTGCACAGTTATCCGGAGGCGAACAGCAACGCGTATCTATTGCCCGGGCGTTTGTAAACCGGCCGGCAATGCTGTTTGCCGACGAACCGACCGGCAACCTGGATACGGATACGGGTGCTACCATCGAGGAACTTGTTTTCGAGATAAACGAGACCGCCGGAACGGCTTTGCTACTTGTGACACACAACCATGAACTGGCGCAGCGCACGGGCCGCATCATCCGGCTTCGCGGCGGAAACATAGCCTCGGATACTTTGACGCGAGCCTGACCGGTCCCCTGTAAACCTGAGCGTACGATACAATGCCGAATTCCTGGATATTCAGGATGGCGTGGCGGGACAGCCGGGGCAGCCGACGGCAACTGGCGCTCTTTTTGTCTTCGATGATCGTCGGCGTCGCTGCCCTGGTGGCCATTTCCTCGTTCGGGAGCAATCTCCGGAAAGTAGTGGACGACGAGTCGAAGACGTTACTGGGCGCCGATCTCGTGTTTGAATCCGGGCGTCCGTTCGGAGATGCGGTGGAGGCGGCTGTCGACTCTATCGGGGGGACACAGTCCCGGCTCATTTCATTTCCTTCGATGGCCTGGTTTCCTGCCGGGGAGCAGTCCCGCCTGATGACCGTCCGGGCAGTCGAGGGGAATTTCCCCTTCTACGGAGAAATAGAAACCACACCCGCCGGCGCAGCGGACAACTGGCTTGTTGACGGAGACGCTCTGGTGGATGCTGCGGTGATGCGGCTCTTTGACGTACAGCCGGGCGACAGCGTGCGTATCGGGCGGTATTTCTACCCTGTGGCAGGAGGCATCGACAAGATGCCGAGCGAGAATCAGATGATGTCGTTCTTCAGCCCGCGGGTGTACATTCCTGCCGTCAGACTGGATTCGACCCTTCTCTCAAGAGGCAGCCAGGCCGATTACGAATTGGCCTTCCGGTTCGACGATGGGAGGGATGTCGAAGCGCTCGTCGAAAACATCGGCACGTTCTTGCGCGAAGAGGAAGTGCGCTACGACACGGTGGAAGAGGTCCGTGAAAGTTGGGATGAAGGTCTGACCAATCTGTACCGATTTCTGAATGTGATCGCCTTTGTCGCGGTGCTGCTTGGAGGTATCGGGGTGGCTGGAGCCATCCATGTGTACGTCCGCCGCCGGCTCGCAACGATCGCGGTGCTCCGGTGCCTTGGCGCAGGGACCCGACAAACATTCTCCGTATATGCGGTGCAGACCATCACGATGGGGTTGGCAAGCAGTGTGACAGGCGCCGTGCTCGGTATAGGTGTACAGATGCTTGTACCGGCCGCATTGAGCGACTTTCTTCCTGTGGAGGTGCCTTTCATGGTGTCCTGGGGCTCTCTTGGAGCGGGAATGACACTCGGGGTTGGGGTAACCGCTGCCTTTGCGCTCTTTCCGCTGGTTTCCATTCGGCGCATATCCCCCTTGCTGACGCTGCGCTCAACGGTAGAGACCGCACAAACCGGCCTCAAAGATCCTCTCTGGTGGATCGTTTTCGGAGTTGTTGCCACAGGCATCACCGTTTTTTCCATAAGCAATGCGCCTTCGCCCGGAATCGGGCTGGGATATGCCGCAGGGCTTGCGGCGGTCTTTGGGGCTCTTCTGGTCACAGCCAAAGGCATTATCTGGGCTACCCGGCGCTTCTTCCCGTCAAGGTGGAGCTATATATGGCGGCAAGGGCTGGCCAATTTATTTCGGCCGAATAACCAGACGAACACGCTCATACTTTCGCTGGGGCTGGGCGCCTTTATTATCGGCACGCTTTTTGGCATTCAGCGAACGCTATTGGCCCAACTCGAATTATCCGAAGCTCGACAATTGCCCAACATCGTATTGTTTGATATCCAACCGGATGAGATCGATCCGGTTACGCGAATTGTGCAGGGCAGGGAGTTACCTGTGCTCGATAGCGTGCCTATCGTATCCATGCGTCTTGCTTCCGTGAACGGGCGCACGGTGAACGCAATGCGGGCAGACTCGACGGCAACCTGGGCGCACCGGCGAGAATACCGGGTAACGTACAGGGATTATCTGACCGAATCGGAAAAAGTGGTTGAAGGCGCCTTTATCGGGTCGGCGGATCCGAACGATCCGGTGGCCCCGATCTCCCTTGACCAGGATATTGCCCGGGATCTGGATGTCGGCTTGGGAGACAGCCTTACATTCAACGTACAGGGACAGTTGATTCCAACCCGGGTTTCCAGTTTGCGTGAGGTGGAATGGCGACGCATGGGCACGAATTTCTTTGTGGTCTTCCCCGCGGGCGTACTGGAAGAGGCTCCTCGTTTTTATGTGGTGCTCAGCCGGTCGGAAACCGGAGAACAGGCAGCCGGGTTGCAGCGAGCCGTATTGGGCGATTATCCTTCCGTTTCCGTGATCGATCTGTCACTTGTCCTGAGCACTTTCGACACTATTTTTTCCAGAATATCCTTTGTGGTCCGCTTTATGGCAGCCTTTAGTATTCTGACGGCAGTGATTGTATTGATTGGAGCCGTAGTAGTAAGCAGGGTGCAACGACGGCGTGAAAGCGTCTTGCTGAAAACACTGGGGGCCTCGCAATCCGAAGTACTCCGGATCATGACTGTCGAGTATCTTTTTCTTGGCTTCTTTGCGGCACTGACGGGACTGGCGCTTTCCTTTGCGTCCGTTTGGGCGTTTTCGGTCTTCGTGTTCGATACAAGCTTCAGGCCGGATGTCGTTGCAACGCTTGTGTTATTGGTTGCAGTGCCTTTCCTGACGGTAGCCATCGGACTTGTAAACAGCCGGGGCATATACCGGCGCTCTCCCCTGGAGGTGCTGCGCACCGACATGTAATCATCCGGCACCTGTTGGCAAGAGGTTTTTGGTAAAGGCAATGGCAGGACCCATGGACATGGAGGCAATCTCTCGCAATGTGCTCAGTATCCGGGCGCGTATTGCGGATGCATGTCGCAGGGCTGATCGTTCACCCGATGAGATTACGCTCATTGCCGTATCCAAGACCTTCCCCATAGCGGCTGTGGAAGCGGCAATCAGGGCCGGAGTATGCCATTTCGGGGAGAATCGTGTGCAGGAACTGGTGGCAAAGTGCACGGAAACCCCGGGGCGCTGGAAAGGAGGGAACAGGGCATGGCACATGATCGGGCATTTGCAGCGCAATAAGGCCAGGGATGTGGCCCGGTTTGCGGATTGTTTTCATGCGCTGGACAGCGCCCGCCTTGCCAGGGCATTGAACGAACGGGCAAAAGCAGAAGAACGGGTGTTGCCCTGTATGGTGCAGGTCAATATTTCCGGCGAAGTCAGCAAATTCGGAGTGCAGCCCGACGAAGTAGCGCCGCTGTTTGACGAAGTGGCCCGCTGCGAACATATCCGGGTGGAAGGCCTGATGGCCATGACATCGCTTCATGCCGGGCCGGACAAGATCCGCCGCGAATTCCGGAACATGCGCACCCTGTTCGACACTTTCCCGGCACAGATTGCCGCGAACATCTCCATGCAGCAGCTATCCATGGGGATGAGTCGGGATTTTGAGGAGGCGATTGAAGAGGGGGCTACCCACGTGCGGATCGGGAGCGCCCTGTTTGGAGAACGGATTCAGTAAAAAACCTGGAAAACATCCATTTCGCCCGGCTTCGTTTTACCACGCGCGGGGAAAAAATTCAGTATCTTGCAATGATATACGATGATCGTCCTTTGATGTCTGCGGACGCGTAATCTTGGTCCTCCCGGTATAAAGCGTTTTGCATCATGAAATTAACCCCGCTCGACATACGGAAACAGGAATTTTCCCGCAAGTTCCGGGGCTATGATCCGGAAGAGGTGGGTGCGTTTTTGCAGATGGTAGCTACCCAATGGGAGGAAATCAGGGACGAGTGCCAGGGACTTGACAGCAAACTGGGGGAACTGCGGGCAAAACTCGATCACTACGAAAAGGTGGAGGAGGCGCTTGAAGAAGCATTGCGCATCACGCGGGAATCATCCGAAAAAACGATTCGAAATGCAGAGGAAAAAGCCCGGGCGCTCATAGAGAAAGCGGAATTCGAAGCGCGGCAGACGGAAGAGCATGCACAGCAGACGGTCAATGAGATTCGCCGGCAAGCATCCCGGTTGAACGATTACCGCCTGGAGCTTATGGCAAGGCTGCGTGCCCTGCTTACGTCCGAGACCGAACTGCTGGCACGCTACGAAGAGCATGCTTCGGTAGTTCTGAACAAGCTCTATGCGGTAAGCGAAGGCGAAGCAAAGATGCAGTCGCCCGCGGGCAAAACGGCCAAGGGGAAATCCGCTGCCCGTACGAAAAAGGAAACCGCTCAAACAACGGATGCACGCACCAAAGCAACGTCGGATAAGCCGTCCGGCGCACAGAAGATCGAAGAAACTCCGGAAACAGAAGATGCGAAAGAAGGAGAAGCCGGTGGCGACAAGGATTCATCCTCAGATATCCAGCACATCCGTCGCATTTTGAGCGATCTCGATTAGAAAAGCGCGGCGGTGCACAGCACTGCCTAAGTACTGACTACCTGAAACCTGACTGATTATGTTTGATGCCGTTGCATATTGCCGGAATGTGGAAACCGCTGCCGAAGCCATTCGTGCGCGGACCGGTCTGTCCCCCCGCATCGGGTTGATCCTGGGAACAGGCCTCGGCGAACTTGCGGAAAAGATCGACGCCGAGGCGATCATCCCTTACGAAGAAATTCCGGGGTTTCCCCTGTCCACGGTGGAATCTCATTCGGGCCGTCTGCTGATAGGTACGCTGGCCGGCGTTCCGGTGTATGCATTGCAGGGACGTTTTCATCTGTACGAAGGATATGATGCCCAAACCGTCGTGTTTCCCGTTCGGGTATTCGGTGTCCTTGGCGTGGATACGCTGCTTATCTCCAATGCGGCCGGCGGTATGAACCCCGTGTACAGAAAGGGGGAATTGATGTTGTTATCGGACCATATCAATTTTCAGAACGCCAACCCCCTGATCGGCCCGAACCTCGACGATTGGGGAGAACGGTTTCCGGATATGAGCGCGCCCTATGACGAGGCGCTGCAGCAACTGGCGGAAGAAAAGGCTCTCGAGGCAGGAATCAAACTGCACCGGGGTGTATATGTGTCGGTTACGGGACCCAACCTCGAAACGAGGGCAGAATACCGGATGCTTCGCGCATGGGGTGCGGATGTCGTAGGAATGAGTACCGTTCCCGAGGTGATTGCGGCTCGCCATATGAATATGCGCGTACTTGCCATCTCGGTTGTAACCGACGAATGTTTTCCCGATGCGCTCGAGGCTGTTTCGCTCGAAGAAATTATCGCCGCCGCAGGAAAGGCGGAACCCCTCTTGACCCGACTCGTGTCGGAAATCGTATCGGCAATCGGCGCATGAGGGTCTATCCTGCCCGCCATGCCGTGTCGGCCCTCCATCCATGCCCAGGTTTGAAGAAGTAAAGCGATTCGATCACGCTGCGCTGGAGCGCGAGATGTTGGCCTGGTGGGAACAGCGCCGCGTTTTCGAGAAAAGCGTAGGCGAACGGGCAAACCGCAAGGCCTTCACGTTCTACGAAGGCCCGCCCACCGCAAACGGGCGTCCCGGCATTCATCATGTGATGGCGCGAACCATCAAGGATGTGTTCTGCCGGTACAAAACGATGAAGGGCTTCTATGTGGAACGCAAGGCCGGCTGGGATACGCATGGGCTTCCGGTCGAGATTGAAGTGGAAAAGGCGCTTGGTTTGGCGGGGCGCGAAGACATTGAGCGATACGGAATCGGCAAATACAACGAAAAATGCCGCGAAAGCGTCCTGCGATACAAGGAGGTATGGGATGACCTGACGAAAAAGATGGGCTATTGGGTCGATCTGGATAATCCCTACGTCACCTTCGAAAACAGGTATATCGAAACGGAATGGTGGCTTCTCAAGAAAATCTATGAGAAAGGGCTGCTGTACAAGGGGCACAAAATTCAGTGGTACAGTCCCGGTTCAGGGACGGTGCTTTCATCCCACGAAGTCAGCCTCGGTTATGAGGAGGTGCAAGATCCTTCCCTCTATGTACGGTTCCCCGTGCGAGACCAGGAGGACACAGTCTTTCTGGCATGGACGACTACGCCATGGACGCTCATTTCCAATACGGCGCTTGCGGTCGGCCCCGACATCGAATATGTGAAGGTGCGTCTGGATACTCCCTCGCGAGACGGAGAATGTCTGATTCTTGCCGAAGAGCGTCTGGATGTGCTTGATGCCGACTATAAAATCATCCAGAGATTTCAGGGCAGGGATATGGTGGGCATGACCTACACCCCTGTCTTCCCGTATTTTCTCGACGAGGGCGGCAAACAAGGAGCCTGGCGCGTGGTGGAAGCCGACTTCGTATCCACGGAAGACGGGACAGGCATCGTGCACCTTGCCCCGGCTTTCGGCGCAGATGACCATGCTGTAGCGCAAAAGGAGGGGTTGCCCTTGTTCAATCCGGTGGATGCCGGGGGGCGCTTTACGGATAAGGTTCCTCTTGTCAGCGGGCAATGGTTCAAGGATGCGGACAAACCGATTGTCCGGGACTTGCGGGATCGCGGGCTGCTGTACAAGCAGGAAACGCATCTCCATAATTACCCGCATGACTGGCGAAAGGGTACGCCGCTCATGAATTACCCGGTAGAAAGCTGGTTCGTTCGGACTACGGCGATTAAAGACCGGATGATTGCACTCAACGATACGATCCACTGGCAGCCGTCGGCCATGGGTACGGGCCGTTTTGGCGAATGGCTGAAAAACAATGTGGACTGGGCGCTGAGTCGCCGCAGATACTGGGGGACTCCGCTTCCGATCTGGCAGTCGGACAAAAAGGGGTCCGATTATATAGAGGTGATCGGGTCCATGGCGGAACTGCGGGAGAAGTGCGAAGACCAGCTTCCGGAGCACGACAAGGATATCGATTTGCACCGGCCTTTCGTGGATACCCTGACCTGGCCTGCACCGGATGGCGGAACGATGCGCCGCGTCCCCGAAGTAATCGACGTATGGTTCGATTCAGGCTCGATGCCGTTTGCACAGTGGTATTATCCATTCGATAACAAGGAAAAATTCGAGCGGCATTTTCCGGCCGATTTTATTGCAGAGGGCATTGACCAGACCAGGGGATGGTTCTACACAATGCATGTGCTGGCAGCGGCTGTAATGGACTCGGTGGCCTACGAAAATGTCGTTGTCAACGGACTTGTTCTCGATGAGAACGGGGAAAAGATGTCCAAATCCCGGGGCAATGCGGTGGATCCGTTCGAAACGATCGCATGCTACGGAGCGGATACCGTGCGCTGGTACATGATGAGCAACTCGCCGCCGTGGGAAAACATCAAGTTTTCCGAACGCGGTCTTGGCGACACGCTCCGGAAATTTTTCGGTACGCTCGAAAATGTCTATTCCTTTTTTGCCACCTATGCCAATATAGACGGCTTTTCGTACGACAAGGCCCGGATTCCCGTGCATGAACGCTCCGAACTGGATCGCTGGATTGTGAGCTTGTTACACAGTACGGTTCGCAAGGTGGATGAGGCATATCATACGTATGATCCGACACGGGCCGCACGCGGGATAGAGCGGTTCGTGGAAGAGCTTTCCAACTGGTACATCCGCAGATCGCGCCGGCGGTTCTGGAAAGAAGCAGATACCACCAGCGACAAGGAAGCAGCTTACCAGACTGTGTATGAATGCCTGGTGGCTATTGCCGGCATGATGGCCCCGATTGCCCCGTTTTTCAGTGACTGGTTACATCGTGCTCTCGAGGCCGGCACAGGCAAGGAAGGGTGCGAATCCGTACATCTGGCATCCTTCCCCGAACCGGCCGGGAACGAAATCGACACGGATCTCGAACGGCGCATGGCGCTGGCCCGGACCATTTCGTCCATTGCTCTTTCAATGCGAAACCGCAGCGAAATCAATGTACGGCAACCGCTTTCCCGCATTCTGGTCGTTACCGGGGAGCATGTCTCCGAAAGCGATATAGAGCAGGTTCGTACCATTATCCTCGATGAGATTAATGTCCGGGCTATCGAGTATATCTCCGGCTCAAGCGGGATTGTAAAGCGTTCGGCCCGTCCGGATTTCAAGCGTTTGGGGCCCCGTCTCGGAAAATGGATGAAGGCCGTCAACCAGGCGGTCCGAGCGCTCGATGACGCACAGATCGGCAGGTATGTACAAGAAGGAACGATCACCATACACGTGGAGGATCAGTGTATTGAACTGGGCCCCGGAGACATTGAGGTAACGAGTGAAGAGGTGGCCGGATGGCTTGTAGGGCAGGAGAACGATATAATGGTGGCATTGGACACCACACGTACGGAAGAACTGGTCGCTGAGGGGCAGGCTCGGGAAATCGTCAACCGCATGCAAAATCTGCGAAAAGGAAATGATTTTGAGGTAACGGACCGTATTCTGGTCGAGTACCGGACCACGGAGCGCTTATCCGGCGTTATTCTCCGGCACGGCGCCTGGATACGGAACGAGATCCTGGCGCTTGAGTTTAATGCAGCCCACACGCCGGAGGGGGATGTTTTGGATACCTTCCGGATCGGAGAAGAGATGCTTCATGTGGGTGTCCGCCGTATTGAAAATTCATAACAAAACAAACACGGTTGCGGCATATCCGGAGATGGAGAAAGCCGCCGGGGAATGCTCCCCGCAGTGTAACTTTGGGCATGGCTGTCAAGAAATCATCCAAAAAGAGATCGGCGTCGGAAGCCAGTAAGGAAGAAGCTGGTTCCGCGCAGGCTGAAGCCCGAACGAACACGTGGTTTTCCGACGAAGATTTCGAATATTTCAAGCAGATTATCCTGTCTCGGCGCATGGAAGCTGTTGAGGACATCGACCGGATGCGCATGCAGTTGGACGATGTGCGGGAGCAGGCCGAAAACGATACCGCGTACAGCTTTCACATGGCCGATGCGGGAACCGACGCCATGGAACGCGAAAAACTGTACCTGATGATGGCGCGCCAGAAGAAATACGTGGGCTACCTTGATCGTGCGCTGGAGCGTATCAGGAACAAGACCTACGGGATATGCAGAGTGACCGGCAAAGCCATTTCCAGAGAGCGCCTGGAGGTCGTACCGCACACGGAGATGTCGATAGAGGCCAAGGCAAAGCAAAAGGGGTAGGCTGATTCCGGGTGGCGGTCAAGGGCTTCGATTATGATACGCGTCCTCTGGATTTCTGGTCTTGTCATCCTTCTTGACCAGTCCACCAAACTGCTCGTGCTGCGCACAATGTATCGCGGCCAGCAGATTCCTGTCCTTGGCGACTGGTTAAAACTCACGTTCACGGAGAATCCTGGCATGGCGTTCGGTATTACGCCAGGGCCAACATCTGTCGTGACCGTGTTTTCCATGCTGGCGACGGCCCTGATCGTATTTTATCTCTACCGCGTCCGGCACGATTACTATCCGTATCGGGCAAGTCTGGCGCTTATTCTGGGTGGCGCCGTCGGCAATATCATTGATCGTGTCTTTTACGGGGATACCCTGCTGTTCGGGAAAGTAGTCGATTTTATTCATGTGAACATATGGAGCGGATTCCTTCCCGAATCCATACCCGTTGTCGGCGGCATGTATATTTCGCTGTTTCCGATATGGAATGTGGCTGACATGGCCATCGTATGCGGTGTGGCGGGCATTATCATCCTGCACAAGAAATGCGTCCGGTACGCACACGAACGGGAGGGAAGTGATATGGAGAAAGACAAGGAAGAAAAAACGACCGAGACCCCGGAAGCGGTTTTCGAGCGCGGCGTTTCCATCAAGGAGTAGTGCAACCGGAATCTGGCGGGACGATTCGTACAGGTCCATTCTGACAGGGTATATACATGTCCGACGAAAGACAAAGCCGGATACGTAATTTCTGTATCATTGCGCATATCGATCACGGCAAGAGTACCCTTGCCGACCGGTTGCTTGAACAGACAGGTACCCTTAGCGAGCGCGAGTTACAGGCGCAGGTGCTCGATAGCATGGATCTTGAGCGGGAGCGGGGGATCACGATCAAAAGCCATGCAATTCGCATGAGCTATAAAGCGGCAAACGGTCAGGAATATGTTTTGAATCTTATCGATACGCCGGGGCATGTGGATTTTACCTATGAAGTTTCGCGGGCCCTGAAAGCCTGTGAAGGAGCTATTCTGGTCGTGGATGCCGTGCAGGGCATTGAAGCACAGACGCTTTCCAATCTGCACCTTGCCCTCGGAAACGATCTGGAAGTCATCCCCGTCATCAATAAGGTAGACCTGCCGAATGCCCGCGCCGATGTGGTGGCTCGGTCTATCGAGAACCTGCTGGGCGACACAGCAGAGGATATCATCCAGATCAGCGCCAAAACAGGCCGGGGAGTGGACCGTTTGCTGGAAGAAATCATCGAGCGAATCCCGGCGCCGGAAGGAGATCCTGACGCCCCGCTTCAGGCACTCATCTTTGACTCGATATTCAATCCGTACCGCGGGTCCATTGTATATACGCGGATTTTCGATGGCTCATTGAAAAAGGGCGAGCGGATGCGCTTTATGTCGAACGCCCGGGAATACGATGCCGAGGAGATCGGTATTCTTCGTCTCTCCATGCAACCGGTGGATGAACTGTGTGCAGGGGAGGTGGGCTATGTGATTGGCTCGGTGAAGGACGTAGGACACACGCGTGTAGGAGATACCATTACGCTGAAATCCCGACCGGCTGAGGCGCCCATATCGGGCTTCCGGGAAGTAAAGCCCATGGTATTCAGCGGGGTATATCCGACGAACCCCGATGATTTTGCCGACCTGCGTTCCTCGCTTGAGAAACTGCAACTCAACGATGCCGCGCTAACCTACGAACCGGAAACATCTGTCGCGTTGGGGTTTGGTTTCCGCATCGGATTCCTGGGCCTGCTCCATATGGAGATTGTTCAGGAGCGCCTCGACCGCGAATTCGGGTTGGATATTATCGCGACGGTGCCGAACGTCAAGTACGAAGTGCTTGTTCGCAACACAGATGTGCATATTGTCGACAATCCCAGCAGTATGCCTGCCCGCAGCGACATCGAGAGCGTTCGGGAGCCTATCGTCAAAGCTGAAATCATTACACCGGCGGAATACATCGGTAACCTGATGCAATTGTGTCAGGAGCGGCGCGGCGTCTACGTCAACCAGTCGTATCTCGGCGAAGAACGAGTGAACCTCCAGTACGAACTTCCTCTTGCGGAAATCGTCTTCGATTTCTACGACAAGTTGAAAAGTTGCAGCCGGGGCTATGCATCGTTCGACTACGAGTTTCTGGAATACCGGGAAAGTGCGCTGGTCAAGTTGGATGTGTTGATCAATGGAGATCCCGTGGACGCGCTTTCGACCATTGTTCATAGAGATAAGGCCTATGACATGGGGCGAAAGCTTACGCAGAAACTGAAGGAGCTCATCCCGCGGCAAATGTTCGAGGTAGCCCTCCAGGCAGCCATTGGTAACAAGGTCATTGCCCGCGAAACAGTGAGACCCCTTCGTAAAGATGTTACGGCCAAATGTTACGGGGGTGACATTTCCCGAAAACGGAAGTTGCTCGAGAAGCAGAAAGAAGGAAAAAAGCGCATGAAACAGGTGGGCAGAATCGAGGTGCCTCAGGAAGCTTTTCTGGCTGTGCTCTCCATGGAGAGTTAGAACCGGGCGGGGATTTCGATGAGAAGGTTACGAACCCTTGTGTTGCTGGGAATATTGTTGCAGCCGGGAAATGCGGTATGGGGCGCTATGGATGCCGCATGTCAATCGGCCGAGTCCACTCGCACATTGCTTGAGATGTATCAGGAGGCCCGCCTGCGGACGGAAGCGCAAAACATCTTTTTGCGCCGGGGCCTGCGCGCTGCGCCATTACCCCTGGATCAGATTCCCTGGGTAAGTGAGTCGGTACGGGAACAGATGGCTGTATTCCATGCGCTGCGATATCCCGAGCCATCTCCTCTGGTGCACAGTGTGCGCCCGATTTCCGCATCCGAAATCGGCGTATTTGAAGAGACATTCGGGAGCACGCAGTGGGCGTACATTGGAAGCAACGAGCGCATACCCGTTGATACGATGCTTACGAGGCAACTACGAGCCATGCTGGAAGCGTACTTCGGCCCGCCCACCAGCACCGTGATAGAGCAGATCGGCACCGGCGAGACTATTTCCGAATATATCCAGTTCGAATACCGGTTCGCCCTGAACGACACCATTCCTGTGATTG
Source organism: Bacteroidetes bacterium SB0662_bin_6 (assembly GCA_009839485.1). NCBI lineage: Bacteria > Pseudomonadati > Bacteroidota > Bacteroidetes bacterium SB0662_bin_6. Next base: position 141,591 of record VXPQ01000046.1, on the reverse strand, counting down.
TCGTGGATGTCAACGGCCCCTTCGAAAGAGGAGTGGTGACGATGACGGATTGCAAGTACCGGGACCTTTTGCCCAAACTCAAACAGGCCCTCCTGCATCCTGTGCTGGAGAAAGCCGTACACGCACCCTATGCGGATTACTACTACGTGAGCGCTTTGGAATCCTGGTTTTTAACCGGTTTTGACGGGGAACGCTTTTTTCTCGAAGGAATACCCCCTCCGGACATGGGACAAGGGCGACCATCTTTCGACATGAAGTCCGATCATTAACTAACGCAGCAATCAATCGACCGGATACTATTTTGGCAGCATCTCCAACAGGCCGAAAAAAACGCCGCGCATCGAAAAACGACCGTCTGGCCCGCATGGCTTCCTCGACGGGTGGCAGCAAACGTGCAGCCGGAGGACCCAAGCGTAAAAGCGCTATCAGGGAATGGACGGATGCATTCGTGTTCATTCTTGTGGTTATGCTGATCGTGAGAACGCTTCTTTTCGATCTTTTCAGGATTCCCACCCCCTCCATGGAGAAGAGTCTGCTCGTCGGGGATTATCTCTTCGTCTCGAAAATACACTACGGTACGCGGACGCCCATGACGCTCGGCATTCCCTTTACCCCGGTCTACATAAGGGATTTCCGCTTGCCTCACACCCGGTTTCCCGGCTTTACCAGAGTAAAACGGGGAGACGCCATCGTGTTCAATTTTCCCCCTGATGACCACCCGATAGACCGCAAAACACACTATATCAAGCGGGTAGTGGGAATGCCCGGAGAAACCCTGGAAGTAATTGATAAGGTCGTCCATACAGATGGCAGTGTCCTACCTCTGCAGAAGAATATGCAGCAATATTGGGATGTGCATAAAAACGACCCGCGCATGCACCTTTCCGGGGCGGCGCTTCGGGAATTGGGGGTATCCGAGTTTCAGGCGATGTCGGACATGAATGTGGTCCGGATACAGGCTACCAGCGAGGCAGCGGAAACCATAGCAGGATGGTCATGGATTGACCGTGTCGAGCCGGCTATCGTGCCGGAACGCGCCGGATACTACAATATGGTGATGTATCCTCCGGGGCGAGGGTATACGCCTGATAATTTTGGACCGGTAACCATCCCTGCAGAGGGTGTCCCCATTACGCTGACGGATGAGAACTGGGCTATCTATGCGCCTGCTATTTCCCGGTACGAGGGACTTTCAGTACGACAGACAAACGATGGCGCCTTCGAAGTGGATGGGAAGCCGGTCACTTCCTATACCTTCCGGCAGGATTATTACTTCGTGATGGGGGATAACAGGGACAATTCGGAAGACAGCCGCTTCTGGGGGTTCGTACCCATGGATCACGTCGTGGGTAAGGCAGTGCTGATCTATTTCTCCTGGGATGGGGATGCGATGCTACCCCGCTTCGGAAGACTCTTCAGTTTTATCGATTAGCGATGGGGTCGGGCCGATTTTTTCGGAGCGCAGCCTGTCGAAGCGTTTTTGCTGATCTGTACCCGGCGGCACATCGTACGGATGGTCCGGTAACTCTATTCGTCTCAGCACCGGTGTTTCTCCGGCGATGAACGGAACGGGAGCGTTTTCAGGGTCTTCTCCGATGACAAGCACCGTGGTTCCCTGCTGAATGATGCGGCTGCCTACAGATCCTGCGTCCACCCGGCCGTTGTCCACCTGCCAGGGATTGGCCCACTCGTAGATCCATTTCGCATCGACTTCCACCAGACGAACGCACCCGTGGCTGGTGGGGCCGCCTGTCGGCATGGGATATTGATGGATGTGTATTCCCCGGGGGTTATGAAAATTAAATACCCAGTACATTTCCCAGCGTTCGCCGGGCGGACTCAGCGTGGATATACGGTATTCGGTTTTCCAGTTGAAGTTGAAACGACCTTGCGGGGTTGGATTCGACGGTGTTCCCGTATTGACGATTCCCCAACGCATCAGGTCCCCATGTTCATAGGCGGCCCAGGCCTGTATGGTTTTGTGAATGATGAACAGTTTGTCGAATTCCCTTGCCGCCGGATATTGCAACGGAAACGGCGCATAGGCCCGAAAATCCGTCTCGAATTGCCGGGGAACGACCAGCGTGTCTCCAATCTGTACGGTACCCATCAACCGGCGATTCAGGAGTTCAACCAGTTTGGAGCGGGCATGGCCCTGCCTTGCATCCCCCTCGCCCATGATCTTGTAAAAACTGTTGCGGGCAAGAACCGTGCTTCCTCTGCCGTCGCCCAGTACAAAATAGTCGTACTCCACCCCCGGAAGTTCATCCACCGTCTCGACACGGTACTTCTCCAGCACATCTTCGATGTCCTGCTGATTGATGTAGGATTGCGCCGAAACAGCATGGCTCCCTGTCATGAGCAGGAGTACACCGAGAAGCTGTTTAGGGACAGAGATCATTATGCCAGGATGCAATGTGTATAGTGGAGTTTATCCATGCGGTATGACGGGAATGCCGTGCTGTTCGCGCAGGCGCTGAATGATCTCCGGGTGTCCGAGTACGATAAGGATATCCTGCGCCTTGATGGCATCCCGGGCATTCGGATTGAAGCACATTTCCCGAGTCGCTCCGTCTATGACCGCAATAACGATCAGGTCGAACTGCTGCCTGAACTTACTTTGCGCCAGGGATTGACCGATGATTTCGGCGCCTTCCCGTATCGTTACCTCGTCCATTGCCCGGTCGAGCGATTCGGCATGAAACACCTCGTCCATGAACCGATCGACATGTGGCCGCAGAATAACCTGCGCCATGCGCCTGGCGCCTATCTCGTCAGGGGCAATGGCTTTATTTGCCCCGGCATGAAGAAGTTTTTGTGCATTTATCCGTGAGTTTGCACGAGAAAGAATGAACAAGTCTTCCCGGATTCCGCGCGCGGTGAGGCTAACGAAAACATTCGTACTGTCTTCGGGCGTCGCAAGAATCAGGCCCTTTGCCGATTTCAGTGCCGCCCCATTCAGGATTTTCTCATTTTCGGCATCTCCTTCGAGGAAGGGAATTCCTTCCTCGCGTAACGATTCGATCGCTTCTTCGGCCCGGTCGATAACAACAAACGCCTCTCCGGCCCTGATCAGATCTTTAACGATACGTTTTCCCACCCGGCCGTATCCGCAAACGATGTAATGGTTTTTCATGTGATTAATCTGTCTTTTCATACGGCCTTCCCTGAGATTACGCCCGATCAGAAGCACCTGTGCGCTGCGACCCGCGATAAAAGCGACGGCGCCGATACCAAGCACAGCGATCACAATGGTAAAAAACCGGCCCGTCGTCGAAAGCTCGTGGAGTTCCCCATAGCCTATGGTGGTCAAGGTAATGAACGTAAAATATAATCCGTCCATCCAGTCCCATCCCTCAATCAGCATATAACCCACCGCCCCTGCAGCAACAAGTACGATCAGGAAAAAAAAGACGCCAACGATTTCCCGGACAGTGGTGTCGAACCAGGCAAGCGGGTTATGTACAGCCATACCCAAGCGGGATGTCTATCAAATGGTGCACGACAAGGAAAATACACGACGATGCCAGGTGGCGCCGGCCGGCTGTTCGAACCTGCCGGCCCTCATATCCCCGAGCCGCTGCATTTCCAGATCGAACACAGTGGTTTCCAGATGTACTTCACCGGCTTCGGCGCCTGCTCGAAATTGCGCCCGGGATACGGAGCGGATAACCTGGTTAGTATCCCGGTAATGCACCAGCAACGACGGCAACCATTCAATGCCCAGTTCGGCATGGGCCTTATCAAGCGCATGAACCGATGCATCGATACCGCATCCGGAAATGTCTTCCCCCGGAATATGGCCGGCTATGACAGCAAACCGGCTCTCCACCATAGCCGCGCCACTTGCTACGGGACGACCGTGTGATTCCCAGGAGGCACAGAACTCCTGCAGGATTTCGACGACCCTGTTTTCTTCGAGCTCATTCAGGTCGCGATCCGCCGCATATATCCAAATGCGAGCATCGTCGGGAAGATGGGTGAAGAGATCGGGCAGGGAGCGTTCGATCATATGCGTATATACGGAATGGTGTATGTCTGTAACGTACCCATACGTTTTTACGCGGAACACGTTCGCCACAGCAGGCTTTCCGGCCGGGAGTTATTCAAAAAGATGGGGATTAAATGCAAAAGTTGCCAAAGGGCTTCGTAGTCATTCGCTGTATAATCTCCTTGAAAATACTTCTTGCTACTTTTGCGTATAATCCTCTTCGCAATAGATGTGGTAAGCCATCTCATAGAAAGCGGATGCATAGGACGAAGCGGTTTTGGCGATACGCCCTCCGCAATACGTCGGTGGGGTTTTTCAATATTTTTGTGTTATTGCTCGGGGTTCTATTGCTTACCGGGCTGAGCCCTGTCCCTGCCCCCGCCACGTTCAAAGCGCTCATCTTTTCGAAAACAGCAGGCTTCCGGCATTCCTCCATACCCCATGGCATTGCTGCCGTGCGCGACTTGGCCGCACAAGGAGGCTTCACGGTAGATGCTACCGAAAACGCTGGCGCTTTCACCGACGCCAATCTCGCGCAATACCAGGTCATCATCTTCCTCAACACTACCGGCAACGTGCTGAACACCGAGCAGGAGGCTGCCTTCGAACGTTTCATTCGCATGGGTAAAGGCTTTGTCGGGGTTCATTCGGCAGCGGATACCGAATACGATTGGCCATTCTACGGCGGTCTGGTGGGAGCTTATTTCCATAGCCATCCTGCCATCCAGACAGGTACCGTGAAGGTGGCCGATGCAGTGCACCCCTCGACAGAGATGCTGCCTAAACGCTGGCAACGCACAGACGAATGGTACAACTTCCGGCATAACCCGCGCGGCGAGGTGCATGTGCTGGCCACCATTGACGAGACAACCTATTCGGGCGGCAGCATGGGAAGCGACCATCCGATTATGTGGTGCCACGACTATGAAGGGGGGCGGTCCTGGTATACTGCCGGGGGACACACGGAGGGGAGTTTTGACGAGCCGGCTTATCGCGAACATCTGCTGCAGGGCATTCGATACGCCGCCGGGGTGGCGCCGGGAGATTGCGGGGCCACTGTGGACGGGTATTTCGAAAAGGCAATCCTCGACGCCAATACGGACAACCCGATGGACCTGGCCGTAGCGCCGGACGGACGCGTCTTCTTCGTGGAGCGGGCAGGCAGGCTACGTCTCTATACGCCAGGTACCGGGCTCACCACCACTGTGGCGTCACTCCCTGTCGTAACGAGTAACGAAGACGGCCTCCTCGGCATCGTACTCGACCCGGACTTTGTCGACAACGGCTGGATTTATCTCTTCTATTCGCCTGCCGGCGACGTGGCGAAACAGCACGTTTCCCGGTTTACGCTCGTCGGCGATATGCTGGATATGACTTCCGAGCAGGTGCTCCTGGAGATTCCGGTGCAGCGCGAACAGTGTTGTCATTCCGCAGGATCAATGGTGTTCGATGGTGCAGGCAATCTCTTTATCGCCACAGGGGATAATACGAACCCTTTCGAGTCGGACGGATTCGCGCCGATCGACGAACGGTCCGGCCGAGCGCCGTGGGATGCGCAGGGAACATCGGCCAATGCAAACGACCTGCGAGGCAAGATACTACGTATCACTCCACAGCCCGACGGCAGCTACACGATCCCTTCCCGCAATCTTTTCCCGGCCGACGGTACGGCGGGACGCCCCGAAATCTACGTGATGGGTTTGCGCAACCCTTTTCGCATCGCTTTCGACACGGAGACCAACTGGCTCTATTGGGGCGACATAGGCCCTGACGCTGGTGCGGCGCTATCGAACCGGGGGCCGGAAGGACTCGATGAGTGGAATCGGGCTCGCACGGCCGGTAACTATGGCTGGCCTTATTGCATTGGCAAGAACCAGGCCTACGTGGATTACGACTTCGCCACCGAAACATCCGGCGCACCGTTCAACTGCAGTGCTCCCGTCAACAACTCACCCAACAACACAGGCAGGGTCAATCTGCCGCCTGCGAAGCCGGCGTGGATCTGGTATCCCTACGGTCCCTCATCCACCTTTCCGGTCCTTGGTTCTGGCGGGCGAGCGGCGATGTCCGGCCCGGTGTATCATTTCGACCCCGACCTTGATTCCAAAACCAAGCTTCCTGCTTACTACGACGACACGGTCTTTATTTTTGAATGGTCCCGGAACTGGATCCGTGAGGTGAAGCTCGACGACAACGGCGACATACTTGTCATCAATCCCTTTGCAGCAGATATCGAACTGTTGCGGCCTATAACCATGAAAGCCGGACCGGAGGGGTCGCTTTACCTGCTGGAGTGGGGTACAGGCCTTGGCGGCGGCAACGACGATTCGAAGCTCGTACGTATCAACTACGTGCGCGGTGCACGCGCTCCGGTGGCCATTCTCGGCGCCGAGCCGACTTCCGGGCCGGTGCCGCTAACCGTCCAATTCTCCAGCCAGGATTCCTTTGATCCCGATCCGGGCGACAGACTCACATTCTCCTGGGATCTCGACGGCGACGGTACGGAGGACACCACGGACCCGAATCCCACCTACACCTACAACGCGGCAGGCATATTTACCGCACAGTTAACGGTTACCGACGCCACCGATAATAAGGCGACGGCATCGGTTGACATCATCGCAGGTAATACACAGCCCGCAATTACACTCACGAACCCTGTCGACGGCGGCTTCTTTGACTGGGGCGATCAGGTGGCGTTTGCCTTCAGCGTGAACGACGCGGAGGACGGCTCCACCGCAGATGGCAGCCTCGGTTGCGACGAGATGATCTTCCAACCTTTCGTCGGCCACAACGATCACAGTCATCCGCTTGATCAATTCAATGCCTGTGAGGGCGTAATGACGATCATCGACGCCCACGGCGGCCCTGCCGATAACCTGTTTTATATCGTCGAGGCCAGCTACACCGACAGCGGGGTAGGCGACGCGGGCACGCTGACAGCACGGTCGCAGCATATCCTGCATCCCAAACGCCTCGAGGCCGAGCACTTCACGACGAATAATGGCGTCCAACTCGAAAGAACTGGTGATGTGCTGGGCGGGGGACAAAACATTGGCTACATCGAACACGGCGATTATGTCTCCTGGTCGCCTGTCAACCTGAGTAATATCGGATTTGTCACCTTCCGTGTTGCCTCGGCGGGGCCCGGCGGCCGCATCGAAATACGCACCGATACCCCTGATGGACCGCTTATCGGTACGGCGCACGTAGAGCGCACGGGGGAGTGGCAGCTCTACCGTGACGTAACGGCGGCGCTCACCGATCCGGGCGGGACCCATGAGCTTTTCCTTGTTTTCAAAAACAATCCGGGCGACGACGGCCTTTTCAATATCAACTGGATGGATTTCCATGGGCCCGGGATAGCGCTGGACCCTGGAGAACCGGAAGGACTCCATGCGATGTACTACGACACAATCGATTTTACCGGTCAGCCTACCGAGCGCGTCGATGCACAGATTAACTTCAATTGGGCCGGTGACGCACCGTTGGCAAACCTGGGCAGCGACACATTCAGCGTACAATGGACAGGTTTCATCGAGGCCCAACACGACGAGGCGTATACGTTCTACACCGCTACCGGCAACAGGGATGGGGTCCGCCTGTGGATTGATGACATGCTCGTCATTGACCAGTGGCGGAATCAGGCCGCTACCGAGGCAAGCAGTTCGCCTCTTCAGTTGGAAGCCCAACGGGACTACGCCGTTCGGATGGAGTATTTCAAGAATCGCGGATTGGCCCAGGCGCATTTGCTTTGGAGCAGTGCCTCCACACGCAAAGCTGTCGTGCCCGCGCGCGTGCTGACCCCTGCCTCCATAATAACATCGATCGAGGATGATGAACTGCCTCAGCAACCGCTCCTCGCGTCGATTCATCCCAATCCGCTGCAGCAGCACGCAACGATCACGTTTTCACTGCCTGAGTCGGAGCGGGTTACGCTGGAAATCTTCGATATGCTGGGACGGCGTATAGCCACTTTGCTCGACGAGGAACGGGCACCTGGTACCCACCGAACAGCACTAACGGCGGATCAGTGGGCAAGCGGCATCTACTTGTGCCGCCTAACTACCCCGTCAGGTACGACGACGCAGCGTTTCGTATTGCTTCATTAAACTCTGTTCGAAAAGAAAGGGGGTTTCCTCACGCAAAGAATTCCTGCAGTAACCTCAAAATCACTTGACCAAATGGACCTCGAATTAGGAAACAAGGTTGCAATCGTTACGGGATCGAGCCGTGGCATAGGGAAATACATTGCAAAACGCCTTGCGGCAGAAGGATGCCGCCTCACCATATGCGCCCGCGGCGGGGAGCGCCTTAGGGAAACAGCGGAAGAAATTGAAAAGGGAGGAGCATCGGTGCTGGCCCTGGAGGCAGATCTTTCCGAAAAGGACGCGCCGCAAAAAATTGTCGACCGGACCGTCGAACGGTTCGGGCAGGTGGATATTTTAGTGAGTAATGTGGGGGGGAACCGCCGGAAACCATTCGAGGACACTACAGACGACGACTGGGAAACCGTGCTCGACCTCAATCTCAGGGCACATGTGCGATCGGGGCGCGCTGTGGCGCCGCATATGAAGGCCGCAGGGGGAGGGGCCATTCTTTTTGTGGCATCGATTTTCGGGAGGGAAGCAGGGGGAGCCGGTCTCTCCATTTACAATGCCACGAAGTCCGCCCTGATAAGCACGGCAAAAATCATGGCGCTCGAACTCGCCCCGGCCGGCATTCGCGTGAACAGTATAGCACCGGGATCCATCCGGTTTCCGGGGGGAAGCTGGGACCGGCGCGTCCGCGAACAACCGGAACAGATGAAGGCATTCGTGGCGCAAAACCTTCCTGTAGGACGCTTCGGAAAGGCCGAGGAGGTAGCAGACGTGGCAGCCTTTCTTGTTTCGGAGCGGGCGAGTCTGGTAACAGGCGTCTGTCTCAATGTGGACGGGGGGCAGTCCCGGTCGCTCATCTGAAGGATACCGTCCCGGATACGACCCTGACTGGGCCACACTGCGCTCGCGGCGCCTGGCTTGGCAGGAAAACAGGCCCCGCAGAGCACCGCTGCATAGTGGTAACAGGCCTTAGATACACTCTCTGAGCGTGGCGGTCACGGTGCGGCTCCCACGCATCGCTTTCTTCCACTGGACAAGAATGGGGCTTTGGTATCTTCCCTGCAAAATGGACCCGCATCCATTTGAAGAACCGCTACATACTACCAGAAAACGAATGGATCGCTTCATGCCCAGAAAGTGCGATGCAGGCGAAGTGAATAGCCGGCTGACGGTCCGGTCGGTAAACAATTTACTGAACCCGGGAACGTTAAGGGTTCTGTTTACCATCCGAACGAAGTCGTACTTGACATATTGCCAGGCTTTACCGGGGATGGCCAACGGATTACGGAAAAGATACTGCCCGCCTGCTGCCGCATATTGCAGCGGGTTTTTCAATACCGAAGCAAGATCATGCTGAATCAATAGCGTTTCGTACTCATTGACTGTGAGTCCCGCTCCGGGCTGGTTGGGATTCAACTCGAATTCTATCCATCCTTTTTCAATTCCATGCTGACGAATGAGCTCCTGGGATTTTTCGAAAAGACCCACTTGCTCGCTATTCAGATCAATCGAGTCAATATCCTGATCAGAGGTTGGCACCTCGAGTTCGAACCGGTCGACAAAACGATCCTTGTTGAAGCCAACAATGGTAGACAACCGGTGTCGCCTCTGATTTTTGTGATTCACTCCATCCAGATCTACAAAGTAAACGGGCTGGTCCCGCTCGTTGTGATAGGATACGCACGTTTGGAGACCGGAGCTGATAAAGCTGAGATGCGAATCGGCGTTGGGGGGCTCATTTTCCCGTTCTTCTTCCGTTAATTCCATGCGCAGGGACATATTGTCATGCTGATAGCTTCTCCCTGGCGGAAAAAGCTTCTGAAATGTGCGCAGAAAAGCGTGTATGGAATCCAGGCTGTGATTCAGTCGCTGCGCCAGTCCCTGATCGATATATCCACCCGTGGTATGATGGGAACAGTAGAGGACCTGATCATATTCGTCCAGGACATCCCCGTGGCACTCGCGGACACATTGCTGCACGTTGATGACGTCTAGGCGGGTAACTGGCGTTAATTCAACCTTGAGTTCAGTCATGGGATTGGCAGGAGGGGAAAACTCTTTTCATAGATTACACAGCGCGGGAAAAATACAGGGCCATAATATAACCAGCCACTCCGTGAACGCAAAAAACGCCCGCATATTGCCTCACCCCGGGTGATTCAATGTGCTCCTTTCGCTCTTTGCTTTTTTCAATCCATCGAAAACGGTGAGTCCGGCTGGTCCTCATACCGGATTTCGTCCACCGGTTCGCATTTGCCCTCACCTGCATAGAGCCGGTTCGGACAATTCACGATCAAGGCATCTTCCGCACCCACGTTACGATAGGCGTGCACAACCCCGGGTGGAACGAGAATCGCCGCAGGGCGGGCCACACCGAATTCTTCCCGGAAACGGTACCCGAAAGAGGGGGAACCGGGACGTGTATCCCACAGATACAGCCGGAAGGCGCCGCTAAAAAAAAGAAACAGATCCGTTTGCGCCACATGCTCGTGGGGCCCGCGGGCCACCCCAGGATGCGTCAGGGAAACGTACCCCATCCGGGGATGCACCGCTTCAGGCAGTTCGTCGCATCGAAAGAACTCAGCCAGCCAGCCCCGATCGTCTTCGTAAAATCGGAGCGGATGGATCTCGCAGCCGCTTATTTCACCCTTTTTCCAATCAGGAAATGCTGTACTCACTGCGTATTCAAGGATAGAAGTTCTTCGTAAACGAGGTCACGGGCCAACGCATTCGCCTCGTGCCACCCATCCATCGTGCCTGCATCCCCCCACCAGCTTTTCAGCACACCCCAGGAAAGCCGACCTTCCCGGATGTAGGCATTGCTCACGTCGCTTATTTCGTATTCTCCACGTGCGCTTGGAGACAATCCTGCAATGATATCAAATACTCCGGCATCGTAAAAATAGAGGCCGGTCACACAATAGTTGCTTGGAGGGGTGGAGGGTTTTTCGATAATCTCGACAATCCGGTCCCCTTCGAAACGAGGGACGCCATAGCGCTCCGGGTCGGGCACTTCTTTGAGTAGTACCCGGGCTCCTGATCCCTCGGTCGCCAATTGCTGCCGAAATGCGGTCACCTGATCGCCAATATCCTCTCCGAGGATGTTGTCTCCAAGAATAACAAGCAGGGGATCGCCCGCCGTGAACGACGCACAAAGCGCAAGGGCCTGTGCAATGCCACCGGGTTCATCCTGTACGCGAAAGGTCAGGTCAAGCCCGAGATCACGCCCGCTTCCCAGGAGGTTCACCACATCTCCCATATGTTCAGGGCTTGTAACCACGGCCACTTCCCGAATACCCGCCCGGCGCATCCGCACCAGGGGGTGGAAAATCATCGGATAGCGGCCTACCGGAAGCAAATGCTTGTTGGTGATCCTGGTCAGCGGATACAAACGGCTTCCCAGCCCGCCGGCTAAAAGAACGCCTTTCATAGGTTGATCTGCGGGCATGTAATCAGGATATATACCAGGATGGATTATGTGCGGGCCACATACTGCTCGTTATACCATCTGCGCCAGGATTCGTCGAGCACGGCCTTTAGCCATTCCTCATTCTCCAGATACCATGCAATGGTGGTATCGATCCCCTGCAGAAGATCGTGCCGGGGACGCCAACCGAGTTCGCCTCGCACCTTCGAGGTGTCCATGGCATACCGGTAATCATGGCCGGGACGATCTTTTACGAAAGAGACGAGTGCCCGGGACGTGCCTTCCGGCCGATTCAGTGCCCGGTCGATTCTATCCAGCACTATATGCACGAGCTCGAGATTCGTACGGCAGGTTTCGCCGCCTACGCCGTAGGTTTCCCCGTCGGCGCCCGAAAGGAGAATGGTTTCGAGGGCTTCGCAATGATCCTCCACGAAAAGCCAGTCGCGAATGTTTTCTCCCTTGCCGTAGATTGGAATCTCGTTCTCTTTCATGGCCCGGACAATAACAAGCGGCACGAGTTTCTCCGGGAATTGTCGGGGGCCGTAATTGTTTGAACAGTTCGAAACGACCACCGGCAGGCCATACGTTTGCCTCCAGGCGCGCACAAAATGATCAGCAGCAGCTTTCGAAGCCGAATAGGGAGACCGTGGGTCGTACGGCGTCGTTTCGGAAAAGAGGCCTTCGGAACCAAGGCTTCCGTATACTTCATCGGTCGAGACATGATGGAAACGATAGCGTCCGGTTTCGAACTCGTCGGGGTTCCAAGTGGCCCGGGCCTCTTCCAGCAGGGTGGCCGTACCCAGCACATTGGTCTCCACAAAGGACAGGGGGGCCTGAACGGAACGGTCTACATGACTCTCCGCAGCAAAGTGCACTACGGTAGAAAACGCATGCTCCTTGAACAGGCTACGGACTATATTCCGGTCGGAGATGTCCCCGTGCACAAAAAAGTAGTTTTCCGCCTTCTCGATCGGCGCAAGATTCATAAGGTTGCCTGCGTACGTCAGGGAATCGAGGTTCACGAACCGTACCTTGGGATAGCGCGGCGCCATCCTGAGCAGAAAATTGGATCCGATGAATCCGGCTCCCCCGGTAACCAGCACGGATCGGGGGACGTGTTTATGATGTGTTCGGAGGGTGTGCGGATCCACGAAAGGCGCAGGGAATGGATGGGCGAAGAACGAAATGCAGCGCCGGGCTTTATACAGTACGCGTCCGGCGCGGTTTCGGGGACAGGCGCTCTCCAGGCAACATAGCAAGGAGCTTGATATGGCTCAGGAAGACAAGGCGAACGCCCCGAAAAAAGATAGCCCGTTGTATCTGCTTGACGCTATGGCGCTGGCCTATCGCGCCCACTTTGCGTTCATCAGCAGGCCGCTGATAAATTCACGCGGCCAAAACACCTCAGCGGCATACGGCTTTACCAATACCCTGCTGAAACTGATCGAAGATCACGGAATCACCCATATGGCGGTGGTTTTCGATGTCGTAGGTCCGGGAGCAGGCACGTTCCGCGACGAACTGTTCGAAGAATACAAGGCAAACCGGAGTCCGATCCCTGAAGATCTTGCCGAAGCGCTTCCCTGCATCAAGGATATTGTGGAAGCTGCCGGCGTGGCTGTGCTCGAGGTCCCCGGAGTGGAAGCCGACGATGTCATCGGCACCCTGGCGCATCAGGCGGCCAAAGAAGGAACCGATGTGGTGATTGTGTCTCCCGATAAGGATTTTCAGCAACTTCTCGGCGAGCGCGTCTCCATGTTCCGCCCCGCTCGCCGGGGAGAAGCCTTCGAACCTGTCACGGTGGATACGTTTCAGGAAAAATACGGCCTCCCGCCGATCCGGTTCATTGACCTGCTCGCACTGATGGGAGACGCCAGCGACAACGTGCCGGGAGTACAGGGAATTGGCGAAAAAACGGCGGGGACATTGATTCGGGAGTATGGCTCTCTGGAAGAACTTCTTGAGCATGCGGCGGAAGTGAAAGGGAAGCGCGCTCGCGAAGGCTTGCTCGCACACCGGGAAGACGCCCTGCTCAGCAAACAGCTGGTTACGATCAAGACGGACGTGGCGCTTGACGTAACGCCGGCCCAGCTCGTGCGCTCTCACCCAAACCGTGAAGCACTGCTTTCCCTGTTCAACGATCTCCAGTTCAATACCCTTTTCCGGAAAGTGAAGGCCGGAGCGTTTGCACAGATTGGAGAAGAGCCTATGCAGACCGGAGAGGAGCAGCAAGCCGTGGCGCCTGTTGCGGAAACACCGGGGGAGGAACCGCCGCGTCCCGCATTCTTTTCCGGGGAGCCGGCCGATTCCACTGATCTCGTATCGTACGATCCGCAAACGGTGACCTACCGTCTCATAAGCGACAGGGAAGCCTTGCAGGCGGTCGTTGAAGCCTTGCAGGCAGCGGACCGGTTTGCTTTCGACACGGAAACCACCTCGGTCGATCCGATGTGGGCGTCGCTGGTGGGTATTTCTTTTGCGCAAGAAGCAGGAAAAGCCTGCTACATCCCGACGCCCTTGCCGGATGGAACGCCCACAGCCGATATCCTTGCCGTGCTTGAACCGGTCCTCCGCGGCAATGCGCTCAAAATCGGCCAGAACGTCAAGTATGACGTCATCACGCTGGAGCGGCACGGAATACGCACGAAAGGTCCGTTTTTCGATACCATGGTGGCGCATTACCTGTTGTCCCCCGAAGAACCGCACGGCCTCGATTCGCTGGCGCTGAAATTCCTGCACTACAAAACCATTCCGATCGAGGACCTCATCGGGACAGGAAAGAATCAGCTGTCGATGCGGGATGTGTCTCCGGACAAGATCTGCCCATACGCCTGCGAAGATGCAGACATCACCCTGCGTTTGGCGGATACGCTCGCCGCGGGACTGAAGGAAGACGACTTGCTGGAAATTGCGGAACGGATTGAGTTTCCTCTTCTGCGCGTGCTGGCGGACATGGAAATCACCGGTATCCGGGTCGATCCGGATATGCTCGCGGCGCTCTCCGAGGAGATGGGCGCGCACATTCGTGATCTGGAGGAGAAGGTCTACAGAGAGGCGGACGAAACCTTCAATATCGGTTCCACGCAGCAGCTCGGCCGCATCCTGTTTGGGAAGTTGGACCTGCCGATCGTGGCAAGAACGTCCACAGGCGCCCCTTCCACGAAAGAAGATGTACTGGAAACCCTTGCAGCGAGGCATCCCCTGCCGGCACTGATTCTCGAATGGCGCAAGTTTTCCAAGTTGAAAAGCACCTATGTCGATAGTCTTGGCAAGTTGATCCATCCTGACACCGGCCGCATTCACACCAATTACAACCAGACGGTGGCCGCCACGGGAAGGCTCTCCTCGGCGGGGCCGAACCTGCAGAATATTCCCATCCGGACGGACAAGGGCAGGGAGATCCGCAAGGCGTTTGTCGCTCAAAAGGGGTGGAAGCTGCTTTCGTCAGACTACGTACAGATTGAACTCCGTATTCTGGCTTCCATGAGTGGAGACAAAGCGCTCAGCGAAGCATTTCGGCAAAAGAAGGACATACATAGAGCCGTAGCGGCAATGATATACAACGTTTCACCTGAAGAAGTACATGAAGATCAGCGGCGTAAGGCGAAAGAGGTGAATTACGGCATTCCTTATGGCATTTCCGCATGGGGTCTGGCCCAGCGGCTGCGATGCCAGGTCGGAGAAGCCCAGGAATTGATCGACAGCTATCTGAAAACGTATCCCGCGGTCACCGCCCATATCAACAGGGTGGTAGAAGAGGCCCGGGAAAGAGGATACGTACGAACGATCCTCGGGCGCCGGCGTTTTGTGCCGAATATCAATTCGCGCAATCGAACCCAGCGATCTTTTTCCGAGCGTGTGGCCGTGAACATGCCGATCCAGGGATCACAGGCCGATATGATCAAGATCGCCATGGTGCATATAGCCCGCCGGTTGAAGCAGGAAGGACTCGCGGCGCGTATGTTGTTGCAGGTGCATGATGAACTCGTCCTCGAAATGCCGCCGGAGGAAATCGATACGGTACAGGCAATAGTCCGCCAGGAAATGGAATCGGCGCTCTCGCTCGATGTGCCCATTGAGGTACATATGGATACAGGCGATAATTGGCTCGACGCACATTGATGAACACACCAAAAGGCTTTGTATTCGAGGAGGCGTCGGGAGGCGTTGAGGCATATCGTCTGGAGGACAACGGCTTGCAGACACTATTGCTTCAGGATGCCACGGCCCCCGTCGCAACATTCATGATTACCTATCGGGTGGGCAGCCGCCACGAGCCGGAGGGGCTCACCGGCGCCTGCCATTTTCTCGAACACCTGATGTTCAAGGGATCGGCCCGGTTCAACAAGCAGGCCGGTACGTCTGTGTTCAATGTGTTGCAGCGCGTGGGGGCCCGCGTCAACGCCACGACCTGGCTGGATCGGACGAACTATTACGAGATGCTTCCCGGAGAACACCTCCCCCTTGCCGTGGAAATAGAGGCGGATCGTATGCGGGGAGCCTTGCTGCAGGATGAGGACATGGAGCGGGAACGCACCGTGATCCTGAACGAGCTCGATCGGGGAGAAAACGACCCGGTCCGCAAGCTTTTCCATGAGGTATGGGCTGCTGCCTTCACGGTGCACCCCTACCATCATCCCGTGATCGGGTGGCGGGGCGATGTCGAGCGTCTGACCCCCGACGGCTTGCGGCATTTCTATGATACCTACTACCGGCCCGACAATGCGACGGTCAGTATCATCGGGGATTTTGACAAAACAGAGGTGCTTGAGCTTGTGCACCGCCATTTTGGCAAAATCCCGAACCCGGAAGAGGCCTTGCCTGCAATACATGTGCGGGAACCGGCCCAGGAGAAGGAACGCCGCGTGATCGTACGCAAGGCGGGTTGGCAAGGAGCAGTTATGGTTGCATGGAAATCGCCTCGCGGGCTGGAGGCGGACACGGATGCGCTCGACATGCTTTCCGCTATTCTTTCCGCCGGCAAGAACGGGCGCCTGTATCGCCGGCTGACAGACACCGGGATCACGACAAGCGCCTGGGGGGGTGTTTCCCGATTTTGCGATCCGGGTCTGGCGTATGTGTTTGCAAGACCGTCGCCGGACAAAACCCATGAGGAAGTCGAAGCCGCCATTCATGCGGCGGTGAACGAGATCAAGGAAAGCGGAATCACGGAAGAGGAGCTCCAGAGGGCCCGAAACCAGCGCAAGGCACAGGCGGCTTTTAGCCGGGACGGTTCGTTTTCGGCCGCTGCAGAACTCAACGAAGCCATTGCTGCCGGAGACTGGAAACTTTACACCACGATGCAGGACCGGATCAATCAGGTAACCGGAGCGCACATACAGCGTGTCGCGCAGGAGTATTTCGTAGAGAATAGTTGTACGACCGGGTACTATATACCTGACGCAGAGGCCTCCTCATGAATGTTTCTCCACAGGCCCGGGCCCGTACCCCATCCTTCGCCGAGCGTATTTCCGAACACCGCGTCGGTCCCTGCCGGCTCATCATGCTGCCTACGCCCATCCCGAATGTCGTAACGTGGTGCGGATCGTTCCATAGCGCCCCGGACATGGGCAATAAGGAAGAGTTGCTGCTGCAGCACCTGGTCGTATCCATGCTGGACAAGGGCGCCGGGACACTGGATCGATTCGCCCTGTCGGAAATTCTGGAAAACAAGGGGGCGGAGTTGGCATTTTCATCAGATGTCCTTCGTATCGATTTTTCGGGCCGCGCCCTGAAAAAGGACGTTGCTGAAGTGCTGGGCCTGACCGCTTTGCAATTGCGGGAACCATTACTGGCCGAGGAAGAACTTGCCAAGGCAAAAGACAGAATTTCGGCATCCATCAAGCGTTCGATGGAAAGTACGGGCGCCCAGGCGTCCGGGGCGCTGCGGCGGCGGATATACGGTGTCTCGCATCCTAACTATATGCAGGAATTCGAAGAGCAGTTGGAGCAATTGCAACAGTTCTCGATAGACGATGTCCAGGCGTATCATGCTGCACATTTCGGCGCCAATGCATGTACGCTCGTGGTTGTAGGAGATGTGGACGAGCGTGCAGTGAGCAAGGCGGTGGAAAACCACTTTTCGGGATGGCCATCCCACGATGCATTACCGCGCTTCGCAGAAACGCCCGAACAGCATGCTCCCGGCTCGTCAACCGTTTTCATCGCCGATAAGGAGAATGTGGATGTACGTCTCGGGCATGCCCTTGCGATACGGCGGGATGATCCCGGTTACATTCCCGCCTTTCTTGCCAATTTTGCACTGGGCGGAAATTTCTCGGCACGGCTGATGCAGACCATTCGCGACGAAATGGGTCTGACGTACGGCATAGGCGCCTCCCTGTCGGGCGTTTCCACGGAATACGACGGGCACTGGCAGGTGGCGGTAACCCTGTCGAGGGAATATGTGCAGCAGGGGATAGAGGAAACCGTCAAACAAATTCGTCACTTCGTCGTCGGCGGCGTGGCCCCGGAAGAACTCCAGGAGAAGAAAACCACGGTAACAGGAGCGTTCAAAGTAGGGCTTTCCACCACATTCGGGCTGGCGAAGACACTGCTCAGCAATGTGGAACAGGGATTCGAGATAGCCTATCTCGACGAATTTCCGGATAAAGTGGAGAGTGTTTCGGTGGACGAAGTCAATAGAGCAATCACACAAGTATTCGCCCCCGACGCAATGCATGTTACGCTGGCCGGGAATGTTCAGGAGGGAGATATCCGCCTGTAGGATGCTCTGATCAAAGCGGACTTAATCAGAGCATCTTTCAGGGGGTATCCGCCCGATAGGTGTCGGGATATCCCGGCAGAAGTGTGACAAGATCAGGTGTTGTCCACCATCGGGGAGATATCCTTTCACCCGACCGCTTTGGGCCCGGTGACGGCCTTGTCCGGACTCGGAAAGATAAGCGCGAGCAGCACGTAGGCAATAATCGCAGGAGGGCCCCCGGTAAAAATCAGGATGATTACGAATGCTACGCGAACCAGCGTGGTATCCAGGTCGAAATACTCCGCTATGCCGGCGGCGACCCCTGCAATTTTTTTGTCGCGGGACTTTGTAAGTTGTTTTTTCACGCCCTTCTCTCTGGGTTTGGTCTTACTCGGCTTCGGTGCTTTGTATTTCCTTCGGGGACGCCACGACAGCACGCCAAAACCCAGAAGGATAATCAGAATACCCGCCATCCAGGGGAGCATCTCGGCAAGGGCGCGAACACTGTACCCTTGCCAGATACCTATTTCCTGAACGATATAGATGGCGCCCACAAGGATAAGGGAAAGCCCGGCTATCATGGGCAGATTCCAGAATTGTTTGCCCGGCGCCTCGCTTTCCTCAAACAGAAAGCGTTCCATTTCTTCGTCCGACAGCGTTCCGGGATCCGCAGGTTGGGGTTCTTCTTCAGGCATATCCTTCAGCAATAGATAAAGAGGTTGGCAGGTTGGCGGTCACTGACCGGGGCCACTAATGCGGATACATAACAGACCCGCACAAGACCCTGATTATGCAATTACGTGTACGTTGCGAAACCGTCCAAGGTTACACAGGGGCTTCCGTTCGGACCACCTCCTCCTCCGTAACAAGGATGTCCATGCGCATATCGTGCAGTTCGGAGGGAATGGATTCAAGCAGGCAGGCCTGGTAGGTCACGCCGATTCGGATAGCCTGAAGACCTTGCAGGAAGGCATCATAGTACCCTTTCCCGTGCCCGATCCGGTGGCCATCCCGCGCTCCCCCGAGCATTGGGACAATAACCGTATCGATCCGATCAGATGGCACTTGCTCACTCCCTGCAGGTCTGGGAATTCCCCATGGAGGCTCCATAATGGGTTCTTCTCCCGTATACCGCACCGCGTACATGGACGGAACACCGATATCCGGCACCAGAGGCAGGCCAACCGCTACATCCTGCTTCCGGAGCCGGGTAATCAGCGAACGCATGTCCGGTTCGTGCCGCTGGATCATCGGCCAGTATGCAAGGACAAACCCGGCGCAGTCCAATTCGGGAAGCGCAAGAATACGCTCCACCATAGCGGCGCTCCGCCGCGCATAGTCGTCCTCTGCCAGGTTCTTCCGGTAGTTGTCGAACTGCTTTCGCAACCTCGACTTCTCGCTCGAATCTGTCTTGTCGGGGTGGAGGCTCATGGGTTACAACGTATGCGCGGGAAGCATTTTATGGAGATTTCAGATAAAAAGAGGAGGGGTTGTGGTTGATCGAGGTATCCTTATTTCATATCTTGTCAGGCTATTAAAAATAAACAAACGCCCGGGTTTCATCGTTCATCTTTCACCGGAATAGAATGATGAAAACCTTCTTTCTATATACACAAGCCATTTTTGTGTAGCCCACATCATCGTCATCATGTTTGAGAGCCTCTCACAAAAGGTTGAAGGCGCGTTAAAGCGCGTCAGTGGCCAAGGGCGCATCAACGAGTTGAATGTCGCGAGCATGATGCGTGATATTCGGCGTGCCCTTTTGGAGGCCGATGTAAACTACCAGGTTGCACTGGATTTTACGGAACGTGTTCGTAATGAGGCGCTTGGGGAAGCTGTTCTATCGTCGGTTTCTCCCGGCCAGCAACTCGTAAAACTGGTGTATGACGAGCTGGTGCGTCTCCTCGGAGATGATCACAAAGAAATTACCCTCGCACAGCATTCCCCCACGGTCGTCCTTGTGGCGGGCCTGCAAGGATCCGGCAAAACCACCTTCTGCGCAAAACTTGCCCACTATTTCAGGCAGCAGGGCCACACTCCTTTGCTGGCGGCGGCGGATGTGTACCGCCCGGCAGCAGTAGCGCAACTCGAGACACTGGCCCGATCGATTGACGTGCCGGTTTATTCCGTGATGGAGGACGGGGAACCCGTCCAGGATGCGGTGCGCGTAGCGCGCGAAACCATCCGGCAGGCCCGGCGCACGGCGCGCGACATCGTCATCGTAGATACGGCAGGGCGGCTTCATGTGGACGAGGAAATGATGACCGAAGTGGCGGACATCAGGCGTGCCGTAGACCCGGATGAAATTCTCTTTGTAGTAGACAGCATGACGGGGCAGGATGCCGTCCAGGCGGCGCTTGCTTTCAATGAACGTCTTGACTTCGACGGCGTCGTACTTTCCAAGCTGGATGGAGATACGCGCGGCGGTGCAGCGCTCTCCATACGCTCGGTCGTGCAGAAGCCAATCAAATTCGCTTCCACGGGCGAAAAGGTAGAGGCCCTTACGCCGTTTCACCCGGATCGTATTGCACGACGCATCCTCGGTATGGGCGATGTTGTCTCGCTCGTCGAAAAAGCCCAGGAGCAATTCGACGACCGACAGGCGGAGCAACTACGTAAAAAGATACGTTCACAGGATTTCGATCTGGCCGATTTCTATGAGCAAATCCAGCGAATCCGAAAAATGGGCTCGCTCAGCGAAATTGCCGGCATGCTTCCGGGCACGGGTCGCCAGATGGGCGATCTGAATATTGACGACAACGCCTTCGTACACATTGAAGCCATTATCCTTTCCATGACGCCCGAGGAACGTCGCCATCCGTCTATACTGAACGGAAGCCGCCGCCGCCGTATCGCACGGGGCAGTGGAAGAGAGGTGCGTGACGTGAATCAACTGCTCAAGCAGTTCAAAGACATGAAAAGGATGATGAAAACCGTCTCGCGTATGACGGATGCCAAAAGGTCGATAGACCTTGCCGGGCTGGTAGGTCGGGCATAGCATCTCTATTACAGCAGAGGGCGGCAAAAAACTCCGCTTTTACCACACATTTAATCAATCATCGGAACCAAGAGGCTCACACCGTGGCAGTCAGACTTCGTTTGCGTCGTATGGGGCGCAAGAAACTTCCGCTCTGGACCATAGTCGCCGCCGATTCGCGTCGTGCGCGTGACGGTCGCTATATCGAAAAACTCGGCAATTACAATCCTCTCGTTAAGCCCTCTGAAGTGGATCTTAACGCAGAAAGGATCCATTACTGGCTTTCGCAGGGAGCGCAGCCATCCGACACCGTACGCAATCTTCTGAGTCGGGAAGGCATTTTACTGGAGCGACATCTTCGCCTCAAAGGAAAATCGGAAGAAGAGATTCTCCAGGCGGTAACGGAGCATCGCGAACGACATGCAGCGAAGCGGGCGGTCTCCACGAAAGAGACCGCACAAACCCGCCGCCAGAAAGTACTGGAGGAGGAAAGGAAACGTGTGACCAAGCAGGAAGCGGAGACAGCAAAGCGCCGGGCGGAAGAACAGGAAAAAGCGAGGCTGGAGGCGGAAGCAGCTAAAAAGAAGGTGGCCCAGGAACGTATCGAGGCGGAAAAGGCTGCTGCTGCCGCTGCTGAAAAAGATCAGGCTGCAGCCGGGAGCGCCGAGACGGAACCGGAAGATGCCGCGGAGGCTGCCTCTGCGGAAAAGGCGGATAACACGGAGCAGGAAGCGCCGGAAGCCGCTGCCGAAGAGCCGGCTGTGACAGGGAGCGCCGAGACGGAACCGGCAGATGCCGCGGAGGCAACCTCTGCTGAAAAGGCGGACAGCACCGAAGAGGAAGCGCCGAAAGCCGCTGCCGAAGAGTCAGCGGCAGCCGGGAGCGCCGAGGCGGAGGCGGAAGATGCCGCGAAGGCTGCCTCTGCGGAAAACGATACCCCTGAAGAAAAGGCGAAAGAGAAAAAGCCGGAAAAGTAACGACTTCTTCCGTGCCTGTTCATTGATCTCATGGCAAAATCCAGCCCAACTGATACGCTCCTGCTTTTGGGACGCGTATACCGGGCGCATGGGCTGTCGGGCGAAATCAAGGTAATTCCCGAAACGGACGACCCGAAAAGATTCGAAGCATTGTCGGCGCTGTATGTCGGGCAGACTCCCGACACGGCTCGTAGTATGAACGTGCAGGGAGTCCGCTACCAGCACGCCCGGAAGGGACCGCTCGTACTTCTCAAGTTGGAAACCGTCGACTCGCGGGAAGCAGCCGAGGCCTTGCGGGGGGCTTCACTTTATGCCTCTGCGGATACACTCCCCGGCCTTGACGCCGATGAATTTTACCTTCGCGATCTGGTTGGACTTGCTGCTATCGAAGAAAATGGGGATCGGATCGGCGTAGTGGAGGATGTGTTGGCGTTCCCGGAACAAGATATGCTTGTGATTGCCCGTGACGGCCAGCCTTCCGCCATGGTGCCGGCTGTCCCCGAATTCGTGGTGGACATTGATCTTCAGGCAGGACAAATTACTCTTCGTGTTATCGAAGGGTTACTTGACGGATAAACAGGAAATACACTGTGCGCATCGATATTGTCACCGTACTTCCTGAGTTGGTTGCCAGTGTGCTGAAACACGGCGTACTCCAGCGGGCCTCCGATAAAGGCCTGATGGACATCCGGGTTCGCGACATCCGGACGTACGCATTGGATAAACACCGGCAGGTGGACGATTACCCGTACGGGGGCGGCGCCGGCATGGTATTGAAACCGGAACCCGTTTTTCGGTGTATAGAAGCGATTCGGGCGGAAAGCGACGTATCCGTTGACGAGATCGTGTATCTCACACCGGATGGCGAAACCTTGACGCAAGAGACGGCTACAGCAATGTCTCTGCAGGAACACGTTGTACTCCTGGCAGGGCATTACATAGGGGTGGATCAGCGGATCCGCGATGCGCTGGTCACCCGGGAAATATCCATGGGGGACTATGTCCTGAGCGGTGGTGAAATACCCGCGCTCGCCCTTGCAGATGCCATGGTGCGCTTGATACCCGGAGTGCTGGGAGATGCCGAATCGGCATTGTCCGACTCGTTTCAGGACGGATTGCTGGGGGCTCCGGTGTATACGCGTCCCGCTGAATTTCGGGGCATGAGCGTGCCGGAGGTTTTGCGCTCCGGAGACCATAGAGAAATCGCCCGCTGGAGAGAACAGCAACGACAGTACCTGACGCAACACCGAAGACCGGATTTATCGGAAGACTGAATCTGCATCCCGGAACCTGGTTCACGTCAGGCATCATCATAATTTTTACATCATCCTGTTTAGAGGTACACTGCCATGGCTACGGATCTATTACATCTCGTCGAAATGACCCAGGCTCGAGACGATATGCCGGAATTCCAGCCCGGCGATACGGTGAACGTACACTTTCGCGTAGTCGAGGGAGATAAGGAACGTATCCAGCAGTATCAAGGCGTCGTCATTGCCGAACAAGGTTCAGGTGCGGGTCGGACGTTTACAGTGCGCAAAATATCCAACGGGGTAGGGGTTGAACGTATTTTTCCGCTCTACTCCCCGAAGATCGCGAAGATCGAACGGGTTCGTCAGGGGCGCGTGCGTCGGGCAAAGCTCTATTTTCTGCGGTCCCGGCGCGGAAAGGCGGCACGCATCAAGGAGAAGATCCATGACGCGTCCAGGCGATAGGGAAGCGGGAGACATAACCCCTGTCACAAAAAATCGCAAGGCGTATTACGAATACCACGTCGAGGAAACGATCGAAGCGGGAATCGCATTGCGGGGCAGCGAGGTAAAGTCCGTCCGGCAGGGAAAAATCAGCCTCCAGGAGGCCTGGTGCCGTATCGAGGGGGGAACGATGAAGTTGATGGACTGCCATATCGCCCCGTATGAGTTTGCCGATGCCTCGACAGCGCCTTCGCCGGTACGCCCCCGGCAACTTTTGTTACATCGCCGGGAGCTCCTCAAATGGGAAAAAGCCTGTGCCCGGAAGGGCTATACGGTGATTCCACTGTCCGTTTATTTAAGAAACGGATATGCGAAGGTGAAAGTCGGTCTTTGTAAAGGGAAAAAACTGCATGACCGGCGAGCCAGTGTCGCCGAGCGGGAAGCAAAGCGCCGCATGGAGCGGGCGCCCCGTGTTCGGCATTGAAACACATGGATGCAACTCCGGATCATTCTTGCTGCCACAGTGTCGAGGGAATACCTCACTGAAGCAGGCAACCCATGAAATTTCCTCCGATTGACAAACAACTTGCGCTGATCGAGCGCGGCGTGGCGGAAATAATCCCGCAAGACGCGCTTATTGAGAAACTGCGCAAGGCGGAAAAGACGGGCGAGCCACTCATTGTCAAGTTGGGGTGCGATCCAAGTCGCCCCGACCTGCACCTGGGCCACTCGGTCGTACTCCGTAAACTGCGGCAATTCCAGGATCTTGGTCACCAGGCAGTGCTTATCGTAGGGGATTTTACGGGAATGATCGGCGATCCAAGCGGGCGCTCACAGGAACGTCCGGCGCTCACCGTCGAGGAAACCAGAGAAAACGGACGTTCCTACTTTGAACAAGCATCGCGTATTCTTGACCCCGAACGCACCCGGATCGTTTACAACTCGGAGTGGCTGGAGAATCTGAGCTTCAGCGATGTGATTCAACTGGCGGGTAAATATACCGTCGCCCGGATGCTCGAACGCGACGATTTCGAAAAGCGATACAGGTCCGGAGAACCGATAGGCATCCATGAATTTCTGTATCCTCTTGCCCAGGCACAGGATTCGGTAGCGATCCGGGCGGACATCGAACTGGGTGGCACAGATCAGAAATTTAATTTGCTCGTAGGCCGGGCAGTGCAGCAATCCGAAAAGATGGAGCCGCAGGTATGCATCATGATGCCTATTCTTCCCGGCACGGACGGTGTCGAGAAAATGTCCAAGTCGCTCGATAACTATATCGGAATCTCGGAACCGCCTGAGGAAATCTACGGGAAGACCCTTTCCATTCCGGATGACCTTATCTACCCCTGGTTCGAGCTGGCCACAAACGTCCCGACCGAAGAACTGCCGGCGATAGAAGCCGCTGCGAAACGGGAGCCCCGAAACACGAAACACCGGCTTGCGTGGACCATCGCAAGCATGTACCACGGCGACGATGCAGCAGATAAAGCGCGCAGCCACTTCGAAAAAACCGTGATAAAGGGAGGCATCCCGGAAAACATGGAAAGCGTCCGGTTTGCAGCGGATGAAGGGCCTCGGATGGGTATTCTTGACCTGATGACCCGAACAGGGCTTACGAGTTCGAACGGGGAAGCACGGCGTCTGATTGCGCAACATGCCGTCTCCATCGACGGAGAGAAAATATCTGACGTGCGGCTGGAAGTGGATGTGCATGCAGGCCCTTCGTTCGTAATCAAGGCGGGCAAACGGCGGTTCGTCCGCATTCTGCGGGAGGAAGAAGACGCCTCCTGAGTGGAACCATTACCCTGGGGATACATACTTAAGGACACTCTGATTAAGTCCGCAAAGCTCAGAGGCTGAGAGGGGTGGGCTGGCAAGGAATGACGAAGCAGTGTGGCAGGCCCCACACAATGAGGAATGACGCGGTCAGCGTGCCCCTCGCAGCCTCCCGAAGGGCGCTTCATGTGTGCGACACACCGAATCCGCAGTGTTTTCTGCTGATTTATCATGACGCTCTTTGCGCATGAAAGTGAAGTGCTGAGCGAAGTGGTTTTGATCAGAGTATCCTTAACCGCATATGCGGGTACGCTGACCGCTGCGAGTACGTACATCGCTTCTGCTTGTAATGCGCACGCGCCACATCTTTCTCCTTCTCGGCTTTCTTTTCCTGTCGCATGCCGGGTACGCCCAATCGGCGGATCACGACATAGAGGAAGGAGTCTCGGCCTTTCAGGAAGGATCGTACGAAAAAGCCGAGCAGGTTCTGCTGAATATCACGGAGTCGGATCCGGATCGTGCGGAAGCACATTACCTGCTGGCCCGCCTGTATACCGAGACGCCCTTATCTGATCCGGACAAGGCTGAAGATGCGCTGGACGAGGCTATCCGGATCGAACCGGAGAACCCCGATTATCTGGTCGCCAAATTATTGCAATTGCGCAAGAAACCCCGGACTGTTCTGCAAGAGCGTATCCGCGAACAGCGGCGAATCGCACTCTCAAAACGGATTCTCTCTATCGATTCGGCCAATGCGTTCGCTCACGAGGAACTGGGCACGCTTTTTATCCGCGACTTCTGGCGGTATCGCAATGCCCTTATGTTTCCGAGCATGGCCTTCAGCGGTAATTTGTATCGCGGAAGCGAGGCCATGGCGCTGGGTGATCCGCCGCTTGCCTTGCAGGAATCGCCTCTGCAGGAGGATCTGGAAACAGACGACACGTTCAACGATACGGAAGCGTCTCCTCAACAAATAATGCCCGCTTTCGCGGCCGATCCCACCAATGTGTTTCTCGCGGACCGCTTCGATGTAGAAGAACTTGAGGAACAGGGAGTGCCTGTCCTGGATTTGTCGGGACGAGCGCAGCATGCGTACGAACGTGCGGTCGCACATCTCGAGGACGCTCTCTCGTCTGATCCTCTCAGGCACTCTGTGTATCGTCAACTCATGAAGATCTATGCCCTGAAGGGGGAATACGATACCGCCCGGGAGATGCTTGAAAATATGCATGCGTCCTTTCCGGAAGACCCTTCTACATGGCTGTATCTGGGACTGGCGCAGGCATACGGAGGCGATCCTCAAGGGGCCGCCAGCGCGTTCGAGACGGCTTTGCAGTACATGGACAACGAGGAAAAAATCGTCTTTGAAACCCTCTCATTACTACTTCTTCCCACGGAAGAAGAGCTCTACGAAGAGGATCCTGTTACCTATGCCTCCCGATTCTGGGCAAGCAAGGATCCTCGCTATCTCACGCCCTGGAACGAACGAAAGATCGAGCACTATGCGCGACTTGTGTACGCCGATCTGCTGTACGGCAGTGAAGGCCTCGAGTTACGGGGCTGGGATACGGAACGGGGGCATATTCTGGTGCGGTACGGACCGCCTGAGCGGGATGTCGTTATAGTTCCAGGCAGTTCTTCCGGTGTGAGGGATGTAGGACTGGCGCCCACCTCCCGAACAGATTCCAGGGCCGTGCCAACACCCACCGACATGAGCTTTTCCCCGCGAACGGCCCACATCGGCGGGGATTTCGACATGCTGTCGGAAGCCAATACCTTCAACATATGGGACTATGGCGATTTTCGGTTCGTGTTCGAGGATCCGTTTCGCAACGGAGAGTACCGGCTGTATTCCCCCACCGCTTCCGATATGTCTGCCGGAGTCCCGGCCTGGCTGAACGATTACTCGATCATTGCGGAAGAAACGATTGCCCGGACTCCGGAGCTATACGAATACGAAGCACCGGGGCGGCGGGTGGATATCCCGTTTGTGGCGAGCGCATTCAAGGGAAGCGGGGAGGATGCGGATATTTATGTGTCGTACGGCATTCCGATTTCCGAGGACGGAATTCAACAGGAAACCATAGACGTAGCTGCCCGCATCGGCGCGTTTCTTGTCAGCGAACGCCGCGACATCCTGGTCGAAAGGCGGCAAACGATATACGGGCTCAGAGGCGATCACATTCGTTCCTTCGACGAGGCGCATCTCTGGGTGGGAGGACAGGTTATGACGGCGCCCCCGGGACAGCATGAGGTATCCATGGAGTTTGAAACGGTGAGTGGAGGCACCATCGCCGTGCAGCGCAGGGCCATTGAGGTGCCTGATTTTACAGAAGACGAACTCCAGGTCAGCGACCTTATGCTGGCCTACACTATCGAAGAGGCCGATCCTGATAATGTAGAAAGCGCTACCGTACACCGGGGAGAATTTGCCATTATCTCCGCCCCGTGGAACGTGTTTTCGCATAGGCAGCCCATTTATCTTTTCTTCGAGATATACCGGCTTACGCGTACGGAGGATGGGGAGACGCAGTACGAAATGGAGGCCCGGCTTACACCCAGGAACAACGCAAGGGGTATAGCCCGGGTCGTAAGAAATATTTTCGGGACAGGTGGCGGCGTATCGGTGAGCGTACCCGGCTCAGGATCATTGCCCGACGAGACAAACTATCTTATCCTTGACGCCGCCAATCAGGCGCCCGGACTATATACCCTCACGCTGCGTGTACGTGATCTCGTGAGCGGGAAAAGCGTCGAGCGTACGATAGACCTTTTTCTGGAATAAGCCGGGGGTTGAAAAGAGCGGGCGTGCTCAGCCGTCCCTCTTGAGAATTTCTTCAAGCACACCCGGAACGGAGGCATCCATTTCCTCCACCTGGCGCACCATCTTTGCCTTGTAATCAACTACCCTGTCGAGCACATCGGTATCGGCGGCGCCGATAATCTGCGCCGCCAATAGCCCTGCATTTCCTGCTCCGCCAATCGCCACGGTGGCGACGGGAACACCTCGAGGCATTTGCACGATCGATAGCAATGAATCAAGACCGTCCATTTTCTTCCCGGGTACAGGAACCCCAATCACGGGCAGGGGGGAATAGGCAGCGATCATCCCCGGCAAGTGGGCAGCTCCCCCGGCCCCGGCAATGATCGCCCTGATGCCGCGTTCATGCGCTGTACGCGCATATTCAGCCATGTGGTGAGGGGTGCGATGGGCCGAAAGGACACGGATCTCGAACGGTATGTCCAGGGTGCGCAGCACTTCTGCTGCTTCGGCCATGACGGGCAGATCCGACTTGGATCCCATTGCAATGCCTACAAGGGCCATGGTTTGAAGAGTTGTAGTGTCACAAACGAAGGTGTGCAGCAGCCGTCTCGGCAAGACGGCGCGCAGCAATGCGGTCGTTGCCGGTAACAGTGACATGTCCCATTTTACGATGCATCCTCACATTCGGTTTGCCATACACATGCACGGCTACGCCAGGAACCGTCAAGGCTTCATTCAGCCCTGCGGGAGACGCTGTTCCGTCCCGGCTTCCGAATACATTCACCATAATCGCTACAGGCGTACGCAGTTCCGGGTTTCCCAAGGGGATATCCAGCACGGCCCGGACATGGTTCTCAAACTGAGACGTGTAGCTGCCCTCAATAGAATAGTGTCCCGTGTTGTGCGGCCGTGGGGCCAACTCGTTAATCAGAATGTCTCCGTCCTCCGTATGAAAAAGTTCAACGGCAACCAGTCCCGTTCCCTGAACCGCTTCCACAGCAGCAAGCCCTATCCGGCGCGCCTCGTCCGCTTCGGCGTCTTCAATACAGGATGGAACCTCTACCGCATAACAACGATGATTGCGCTGTTCGGTATCCGCAACGGGATAAATGACATGCTCGCCCCCGGGTCGGCGGGCAACAAGCACGGAAAGCTCTCTCCGGAACGAAACGAAAGCTTCTATTAACAAGCCGTCTTCTGCCGCAAGACGCTCCCACGCTGCCCGTAGTTCGTCTGCTGAGTGGACGGTCGCGTTACCGTATCCGTCGTACGCATGCGTATATCTTTTTGCGAGTACGGGATACCCGAAGTGGTTCGCTGTCTCTGTGGCCTCTTCGAGCGTGGCGCAGCATGCAAAACGGGGGACGGGTAGCCCCGCGTCCCGCAGCCAGGTTTTCTGGCGGCCTTTATGCCGGACAATGCCGAGGGTGAATGAGGCAGGGCGAACAGGGACACGGCCCTGTAGAGCGGCCTCGGCTTCTTTTACCGGAGCCCATTCGCTCTCAGCCGTCACTACCTCGCAAACACTCCCGAAATCGCGCAGTACGCCGGCATCCGTCCAATCGCCCACGAAGGATTGCCCAAGCCCCCTCACGGGCCCGGACGCCTCCGGGAGTAAAAAGCGCACATCGAAACCCATCCGCATGGCGGCAAAGGCAGTCATCCGGGCCAGTTGCCCGCCACCAAGAATTCCCACTACAGGAAAAGCTCCTTTCGGAAAAGACGGCATAAACCCTATACTCTGCCCGAATTCCTGATACCTGCGAGCAACTCTTCCAACTCTTCCTCTGACTCGACAAGCACTTCACGCGCTTTGGACCCCACAAACCGGCCTACAATGCCCGCCGTCTCAAGTTGATCCACAATACGTGCGGCTCGAGTGTACCCAACGGACAGTTTGCGTTGCAGAAGGGAGACCGAACCCTGGCGGGCGCGCACGATAATGTGGGCTGCCTCGTCGAAGAACGGGTCTATATCATCTATGCCGGAAAGATTCCCTGCACTGCTTTCATCTCCGAAGGGGGGCAGCATATAGGGACCGGGGCCTTTCTGGCGCGCCACAAAATCCACTACGCGGTCGACTTCTTCGGAGCTTACGAACGGCCCTTGCAGACGGGCCGACCTGCTTCCCAGCATATACAAAAGGTCTCCGTTACCGACAAGACCTTCTGCACCGTTCTGATCGAGGATCGTGCGGGAATCTACTTTGGAAGCAACCTGATAGGCAATGCGTGCGGGGAAATTCGCCTTTATCAACCCGGTGATCACATCGACGGACGGACGTTGCGTAGCAAGCACAAGGTGTATGCCTACGGCGCGCGCCATCTGAGCGAGTCGTGCTATAGGCGCCTCTATATCTTTGCCCGCCAACATCATAAGGTCTGCAAGCTCATCTATAATAACAATAATATATGGCAAATGGATAAAGGCCTCTTCCTTGTCCAGTTTCCCGGAACGAACCTTTTTGTTGTAATCCTTGATAGAACGAACCTGGGCCGCAGAAAACAGATCATAACGTATTTCCATCTCCCGCTCACAGGACTTGAGCACCCCCAACGCCTGGGCCACGTCCGTGATAATCGGCTCCTCGCTATTCTCCGGCATAGCCACATAGTGGTCAACCATGTATTTGTATTGCTGCAACTCGATCTTTTTGGGATCGATCATTACAAACTTCAGATTGGCGGGATGGCAGGCATACATCAATCCGGTAATCAGCGTATTGAGTCCCACCGATTTACCTGAGCCGGTCGCTCCTGCAATAAGCAGATGGGGAAGTTTGGCCAGATCCGTTAAAAAAACTTCTCCTTCAATGCTTTTGCCGACCGCTATAGGCAACTCCATCTCGGAATCACGGAATCGGGTAGTGCCTATGACATCACGGATCCGAACGAGTTCACGGCGCCGGTTCGGGATTTCAACACCCACGGCGGATTTTCCGGGAATCGGCGCAATCATCCGGATCCCCCCGGCAGCCATCGCCATAGCGAGATCGTTCTCGAGGGCTGTGATGCGGTTTATCTTCACACCAGGGGCCGGTGTCAGTTCGTACAATGTAACGGTCGGCCCAACAATTGCATTGATATCACGTATTTCGATGCCGTACGTATCGAGTTTGTCGAGAAGGATTCGCTTGTTTTCTTCCAGTTCGTCGTAGTCGATCGGCACCTCATCAGCCTCGCGCGCATCAAGCAGATCAATTGTCGGGAAACGATACCGGGCCGCAAGCTTCTCGCGGGGAATATCTACCTGCCGCTCCACGATATCGGCGTGTTCCTCCTCGATACGCTGCTGGACATGTATTTCAATATCCTTTTCCGTAGCCGGGGCATGCGCTGTACTGCGAGCGGGAGGAGACATACCCTGGAACGTGTCATTCAGCGTACGGCTTGAGGCAGAGGGGGCAGGGGCTGTCGTACTGCCGGAGGATCGCCGGGCTGCCGTTTGTGACGGCTCATGGCGAGTTTCGGGGAGGTCTTCGGAATCACCCGCTTTTCGTTTGGCCTGTTTCGCCTTGCGATTCGCTTCCACACGTTTTTTACGCGCGGCCCGGCGGCGTCCAGTGGCGGCTTTTACCGAGGCGGTCCAGGATCCGAACCTGTCGAAGATACGCTGCAGGTCATGGCCCACGAGTAGCAGGACAGCAATTGCAAGAGACATGGCAAGGATCACAGCCGATCCGATCGTGCCGAGAACATGCTGGAGCCACCCGGCCACGCCAAGGCCAAGGCTCCCGCTCCACAACGCAAGCTCCACCTCAAAAACGAGTGCAATCCAACCGAGAAGGCCGGCTACGGTGAATGTGACAACAAGAACCAGGATTCCCGTCGAAACCAGTTTGCCGGTCAGGCGCCGCCGGAGCAGCAGATATCCCACCATGCACATAAATGCCGACAGAAGTACAACCGGATAGCCCAGAAAACGAGGTACAAGGAGTTGAGCCATCCATGCACCCGCCAGACCAAGCGCATTGGACACCTGGTTTTCTCCAGGAACAAATGCATCGCTCAGTGTGCTTCCCCGCACAATGACGTCATCGGAAGTATGGTAGGTAACCAGCGCCAGCCCGATAAGAAAAGCCAGGGTCATCACGACGAGGCCAAGCACTTCATGCATACGGCCAGCGGATGCACCTTGCTTGTTTTCCCCGGAAACTCTCCTCCGGTTATGCCTTTTTCCCGATCGTGAAGCCATCACTCAAGGTACTGCGTGCCGAAGAAAAAACCACCGGATACTCTGATTAAGTCCGCAAAGCTCAGAGGCTGAGAGGGGCACGCTGGCAAGGAATGACGAAGCAATGTGGCAGGCCCCACATAATGAGGAATGACGCGGCCAGCGTGCCCCTCTCAGCCTCCCGAAGGGCGCTTAACGCACGCACGTGAAGCGCTGGGCGAAGCGGTTTTGATCAGAGTATCCGATAGGTGCGAAACAGTGTGCATACCATGCAAACGGGCGGACAAAACCTTGTACCCCGGTTATACAGCGGCAAGGGCAGGCTCCGTTTTATCCAGCACAATCCGGTTTTCCCTGTAATAGGGGAGTACAGGCAGGGAATTGAACTGGAAACAATAGTCTACGTCGTCCTCAAAGCCTTTCGAAGCAAGCCATCTCGCATGGCTGCCCTGCCGCAAGGTAGCTTCCAGATGCATGCGATTGCGGTCGTATAAGGAAAAGGCTATGAGCGCCGTGTCGGAAACCCCTTCAGCCCGCTGCCCATCCCACAGTCGATCCAGTATATAGCCTGCACAAAGTGTGTCCTCCAGTGAAACCCGGTGTTTCTGGCCTGCACAAATGATGGTCAGGTCATTTCCTGATTTGCGGATCGCTTCGACAATACGATCAATGTTCAGGAAACACCCGATCAGAAGGTTCTTTGCGTCCTGTCCCTTGTGCATGGCTACAGTACCGTTGGTCGTACTAAGAATGATCGTCCGACCCTGCACCCTCTCGCGGGTATACTCCAGGGGCGAATTGCCGCAATGGTACTCTTCGATCCGAAAGCCGTCGCGTTCGCCGCCCAGTAGATAACTCGCCTGATCGAGGTTGGACGCAATTTTCCCTGCCTGATCCATATCCGGCACCGGAACCACATCCCGGGCGCCGTTACACATTGCAGTTACGATCGTCGAACAGGCCCGCAACACGTCGATCACAACCACAGTGTGACCCTCCACTTTTTCTGCCGGCACGGATTGGCCAGTGATAAATACTTCTGTGTTCATGGAAGGGTTGTCGGATAGGGGAGAAACAAATGATGCGTAAGGCACCGGAAGATAATTCCTGTCTTGCCGAAAAGCGCGACAGGCGGTTCAGGTTTTATGCAACGGGGGCTTCTTAACAAGCGCATGAAGCGTACGGGATCGAACCGTTACGTTTATTTGAGAATCCGGCATGGTGCAGGACGGGTCGTTGGGCACATATCCCAGACCGATACCTCGTCCGAGCATCGGTGATTGCGTTCCGCTCGTCACCACGCCCGTGTCCGGTCCCGCCGCGGTCGATATACTATGACCACTTCTTGGAATACCCCCTTGCTCCTGGACGATGAATGCCACCAGTTTCCGGGATGGACCTTCCGAACGTACACGTTCCAGCGCGGATTTTCCGATGAAATCATCCTTGTCCATTCGGACAAAATAACCCAGGCCGGCCTCGATGGGGTTGGTTTCCTCCGTAATATCGTTTCCGTAGAGACGGAACGCAGCCTCCATACGAAGAGTGTCCCGGGCGCCCAATCCGGCAGGTTTCAACCCCTCGTCCGTCCCGGCCTTCAGGATTCTGTCCCAGACGGACCCGGCCAGATCGACATCGCAATATATCTCGACGCCTGCCTCTCCCGTATAGCCCGTTGCAGAAACGATAAAAAAACGTGCTCCTTCAAAACACCCGCCGGAGGTATGCCGGAAGTGAAACGGCTTCAAGCCATGTAAATCTTCCTCGATCGCGGCCTCGGTAATAGCCCGCGCCCGCGGGCCCTGTACGGCAATCAGGGCAATCTCATCGGACAGGTCTTCAATGATCGCCTTCGCCGGGTTATTCCGGATCATCCACATGAAATCCTTTTGGCGGTTTGCAGCATTGACCACAAAAAGGTATTCGTCGTCGGCAAGACGATATACGATCAGGTCATCAATAATACCGCCATCTTCCCGGCACATACAGGTATAAACGGCCTGCCCGGCCTGAAGCGACATCACTTCGTTCGTGACCAGATATTGTGCGCAGGCAGCCGCGTGAGGGCCGCGAACAAGGATTTCTCCCATATGGCTGACATCGAAGAGGCCTGCCTCTCCGCGAACCGCACGATGCTCTTCAAGGATACCCTCCGTATAGCGTAACGGCATTTCGTAGCCGGCGAATGGCGTCATCCGCCCGCCGAGCGCAATGTGACGGTCATACAGCGGGGTTTTTCGGAGAGTCCCGGATTCAGTTGATGCCATGGATGTCAATGTTGCAAGCGCCAGGCGGTGTAGCCTGCACGGATCAGTGTTTCGGTAGCAGCTGCAGCCGTGGCGTCTTCCGCGAAACCCATACGGAAAGCACCCCCGGTTCCTTCGCGTATTTTGAGCAATTCGATATCCTTGATATTCAATGATGCCTCGTAGAGTATCCTGGCGATCGAGAGAAGTTCGCCAGGGCGATCTTCCGCGTAGACATACACGTCCGCAAGGGGATGCAGGAAGCCTTTTGTGTTGCGGGGTATCGTTTCCCTTTTGGATCGGGCGTCCTGGAACCGGCTCTGCAAGGTTTCCATATCGCCACGGGCGAGCTCCTGGCGAAGAACCTCTATTCGCCCGGTAAACGAATCGAGCACTTCCAGAATGTGTGTATCGTTCGTTTTCAGGATGTCGCTCCACACATCGAAAGGGGAGGAGGCAATACGAGTCATATCCCGAAACCCGCCGGCAGCGAGTTGGAGGAAGGCATCGTCCTGTCCGTCCTGGTTCGCCACATGGTTCATTAGCGCCACGGCAAGCAACTGGGGGAGGTGGCTGACAAACGCGGCGATACGGTCGTGGCGAGCAGGAGGAAGCACAATAAGCCGGGCGCCGGTGGCCTCGATCAAGGCCACGAAAGAGGCACACTCCACCTCCAGGGCGGAAGTATCCATGTGGTCCGGAGGACAAAGTACATAGGCCGCGTTTTCGAACAACAAGGCATCTGCCTGATCGATTCCCCGGCGTTCGGAACCGGCCATGGGATGCCCGCCGACAAACAGGACCCCTGAGGGCAACACGGCCGAAGCACAGGCTGCAACAGGGCCTTTTACGGAACCTACATCCGTAACAATGGCGCCCGCCTTGACATGAAGAGCAATCTGCTCGAGGATTTCCAGAATCGACCGGATGGGGGTAGCCAGTACGATCACATCGGCGCCGGAGACTGCCTCCTCCAGAGAGGATGCCGCGCGATCAAGGGCGCCGATCGCTATTGCCCTGTCAAGCGTGGCGGATTGGTCAAAGCCAATGATCTCGACGTCCTGCGCCTGTTTTTTCCATACGAGGCCAAGGGATCCGCCAATCAGGCCGACGCCAATGATGGCAACGCTTTGCATAGGGGATGACAGATCAATGCACGCTCACAAGATGGAGCAAAAGAGCCTATTCCCTTGCTACTTCTTTTTCCGGTTTTTCACCAGAACTCGGAGGAGCAATGTTTTTGTCTTCTTCCTGGCCATCAAGGGGCGCCTCGGCAACGTCCACATCGGCCTGCGCGGCCTTCGATGTTTTGTTTTTCCTTACGCTGAACGATAGCGTATCGGTGCCTTTCTTGTCTTTGGCAGTAATGCGGATGGCATCTCCTTCGCCCAGGTTCTTGCCAAGAATATGGTCGGCAAGCGGATCCTCGATATATTTTTGGATCGAGCGCCGCAGAGGGCGGGCGCCAAACTTTACATCAAATCCTTTCAGTACAAGAAACTCCTTGGCGGACTTTGTGATGTCCACTTTGATGCCGAGTTCCCTGACCCGGTCAAGCAGCTCGTCCGCCATAATGTCGATGATGCGGAAGATGTGTGCTTTCTCCAAAGAACGGAAAACGATCACATCGTCTACCCTGTTCAGAAACTCGGGGTTGAACACCCGCTTCAGGGCATCTTCCACCGTACTCTTCAGGGTCCGGTAATTGAACGTCTCTTCCGATTGGGAAAAGCCAATGCCTTTACCAATGTTCTTTATGTCCCGGGCACCGATGTTCGATGTCATAATGATGATCGTATTCCGGAAATCGACCCGGCGGCCCAGTCCATCTGTGAGTACCCCGTCGTCGAGCACCTGCAACAGGATGTTGAGCACATCCTGATGCGCCTTCTCAATCTCATCGAGAAGCACTACGGAATACGGCTTGCGACGGACTTTCTCAGTCAGTTGTCCACCCTCTTCGTAGCCAACATACCCAGGAGGAGCGCCGACCAGTCGACTGACGGAGAATTTTTCCATGTATTCGGACATGTCGATACGTATCAACGCTTCGTCCGAATCGAAGAGATACTGCGTAAGCACCTTGGCCAACTCGGTCTTTCCAACCCCGGTAGGTCCGAGGAAAATAAACGAGCCGATAGGGCGGCCGGGGTCCTTGAGGCCGGCCCGGGTGCGGCGTATGGCGCTCGACAGCTTACGAATAGCCTCATCCTGTCCGATTACGCGCTTCATAAGCGCATCGTCCATTTTGACAAGTTTCTTCTGCTCAGGCTGGGAAATCTTATCGACCGGAATACCCGTCATCATCGCCACAACCTGAGCGATATTCTCTTCGATCACATCATGCACTTCCGCCTCGGCCTTGCGCTCCCATACCCGCTTGGCTTCTTCGAGCTCTCCATCGATTTTCTTTTCCTTGTCGCGTAACCGGGCCGCCTCCTCAAAGCGCTGGCTCTTGACGACATGGTTCTTTTTCTTTCTGACAGTCTCAATTTCTTCTTCGAGACGGACAATATTCTCCGGTACGCGGATATTTGCCAGGTGGACACGCGCACCGGCTTCATCCATCACGTCAATGGCTTTGTCAGGCAGAAAGCGGTCCGTGATGTAGCGATCGCTGAGACTCACCGCAAGCAAGAGAGCTTCATCCGAATAACGGACGTTGTGATGCTCCTCATAGCGAGTCTTGATGTTGCGAAGGATTTCGATCGTTTCCTCCGTGGTGGAGGGATCCACAATAATCTTCTGGAAGCGTCGATCCAGGGCGCCATCCTTCTCGATATATTGCCGGTATTCGTCGAGGGTCGTCGCTCCGATACACTGAATCTCGCCCCGGGCAAGCGCCGGTTTGAACATATTCGATGCATCAAGACTACC
The DNA here is from genome assembly GCA_009839485.1 of Bacteroidetes bacterium SB0662_bin_6. Classification (NCBI taxonomy): domain Bacteria; kingdom Pseudomonadati; phylum Bacteroidota; species Bacteroidetes bacterium SB0662_bin_6. The sequence goes on along the minus strand of VXPQ01000046.1, from coordinate 103,880 downwards.
GGAGGCCCCGCCTGCACCTACGATCGTGTGCAACTCATCGATAAAGAGAATAACTTCCGGGCTCTTTTCGAGCTCGTTCATCACTGCCTTCATCCGCTCCTCAAACTGTCCTCTGTACTTGGTGCCGGCAACAAGTGCCGCCAAATCAAGCGTCACAATGCGTTTGTTATGAAGCACACGGCTCACCTTGCGCTGGACAATGCGTATGGCAAGTCCTTCGGCAATAGCCGTCTTGCCCACGCCCGGCTCACCAATCAACACAGGATTGTTCTTCTTGCGCCGACTCAGCACCTGGGCAACGCGCTCGATCTCCTGTTCTCTACCCACGATCGGATCCAACTTGGACTCCTCGGCCAGACGGGTCAGATCCCTGCCAAAGTTGTCCAGCACCGGTGTTTTGCTTTTTTCCATCTTGCGGCGCTCTTTTCCTTGTCCTTCAGGCGGGGGCGGTTCAGGCCCACCGCCGCCGCCACCCGTCGCAGGTATTTTTCCTCCTATAATGGAGTCTAATTCGGCCCGTACGGCATCGTACGTTACCGAAAATCCCTGTTGCAGAATTCGCGCTGCAACATTTTCCTCGTCGCGGAGAAGGCTCAGCAGCAAATGCTCGGTACCTATAATATCACTCTTGTATATCTTCGCTTCCAGATAGGTGATCTTAAGAACTTTTTCGGCTTGCTTGGTGAACGAAATATTGCCCACGGCAAGCGCCCCGCCCGTACCACGGACCGTTTCCTCGACCGCCTTTCTGAGCTTTAACAAATCGCAACCAAGGCTGCGGAGAATCTTGACGGCAATGCCCTCGCCCTCGCAGATAATCCCGAGAAGAAGATGCTCCGTGCCGATGTAATCGTGGCTCAGCCGTATTGCTTCTTCCCGGCTGTCCCTGATAACATCTCTGACGCGATTCGAGAAATTGCCTTCCATGTCATAAAACGAGGCTACGCGGCGAAGCTGGACCCGCAACCGCACGTTTGCGTCGCATTAGGGTTTTCGAAGGTGAACCCTCGTGCATTCAACCCGTCATGGTAATCCACGGTGGTACCCATAAGATACAATCCATGACGCTTATCCATGTACACGGTCACACCGTTTATTTCAAAACTTGTGTCGTGTTCACGCATCTTGTCGAAACCGAGGATATAGCTCATGCCGGAGCAACCGCCCCCTCGAACACCCACACGCAAATGGAATCCTTCGGGGATGTCCTTGGTGGACATAATCTTGCGAATTTCTCCCGCCGCACGATCGCTGAGTGCGATGGGCGCAGGCCGCGTTTCGGTATGGGTGATGGTCCCGTCCGTCGGCATGATCCGGAGGCGTTTTCGTAACCTGAACGAAGCGTGTAAGAAAGAGTAGCCTCGTATGGGGTGAACGACGGTCTGTGGGGGCGGTTCCATCTGCATCAGTATCGACGTGCAAGTACGATAGGCGCCTTGAATACATCCATTACATTGTTGCGGGCGTCATAGGCCTCGACAAAAGCAATGTATATACCCGTGCGCAGGCGACGGCCCGCATCATCCCGACCGTTCCATAGCAACTCGACGGATTCCGCAACGAGCCGGGAGGCGACCAATCTGCGTACCTGGTTCCCGGCCAGGTCGAACACAAGGGCCCGGATTCTGGATATGTCGGAAGAGAAGGTGCATCTTATGCGGACGATATCGTCCACGCCGTCCCGATCCGGGGAAAAAGGATTCGGCGTAATCTGTATTCCCCGCTCTGGCAACAGATCCTTACCGGCGATACGTATCGAATTGGGCAGCCCCGGGGTTCCACCGTCCGGCCCTACCGAACTGGTCCAGTTCTGAGGATGATTGCCGGACCCGTCCACGTCGATTCGCTCCAGTGTAATGCCCCGGGTTTCCAGAACATCCGGATGATGCCACGAAGGATCGTACCGTACGTCGTCAAGCACTTCGCCGTCTTCCCGGTGTATACGAATGCGGTCTCCTTCGTTAAGCAGGGTAAGCCCCTTGCCGGTAACCACCGGGGCGTTTTCGTTCTCCATACCGGCGGCGGCAAACAGCAGGTACTCTCCCGGCTCCAGGCCGATAAACCGCCCTTGCACACGAACGGTATCGGCGTCTCCATATTCGTCAGGATCCCGGGTCCGATATATCCCGTCGAGATAAATGCGACGAGCGGAGCGGTTCACGAATTCAACAAATTCCATCTGGTTTGCAAACCCGTCATAGTCGTCTGCAAGCGGTTCGTACAAAATTTCGTTCACCACGATATCCCGGAGAACAGGCCGATAGGAAATCGGCGCCGATACCCGTTCCGAAATATTTCCGCGCAAATCGGACACCTGCTCGACCGCAACGGATGCGCCTGTTACGGAACCCGCGAAAAAGACGCGTAACCGATTCGGACCCAACGTTTGCACTTCCCGGGCCACAAGGTTCTCCACCCGAATAGAGGCAGGAAAAATCGCCCCGGTCCGGACAGGTTCGTTGAAATAAAGATCGAGTCGGGTATCGTCGAAAGCTTTGACGAAAGACAATGCCGGACCGGATACATCGGGAGCATATTGGCTGTTTTCCGCACCCGGTGTGGCGCCGGAAGTATCGATAGACAGGGCGAAGTTATACGGATCCGAGGGAGCGCCCGGATCGATGCGTTCCAGTGACCGCCCTGCTTCCACCGTGCTGCCTGCATAAAAAAGCGAATCAATGACCACTCCGCCGGATTCGAGAATCACCGCGTCGCCCCCATTGTTCAGACTTGCCCAGCGAGCGGGTGCGATATACGGAACGCCGGCAAAACGATTGGAAAAGGCGATATCGTCCGCAACGAACACCGTGTAGGTTCCGGGAGCAAATGCCGATTCCTCTTCGGAAAGGGGAAAAGGGGAAGAAGAGGCGTCCCGGATCGTCAAATCCTGGAGATCGAACGTATGCACGCTCCGGTTGAACAGTTCGATAAACTCCGAGCCGGAAGGAAAGGGCCGGGGATATATCTCATTGATCACAATGTCTCCGGGTTGCGGAGATACGGAGAGGTCGATGCGGATGGGGCCGGCAGCGCCGGACACCCCCCCAAGAGGCTGGGCACGAATCGGCAAGACGCACAGGCATACTGCCAGGCCGGCGGGAACAAGAATAAAGAAAAGGGCTCGCATGGGCCGAGAGAATGAGATCGGCCCTTTAAGACACAGCGAGCTCCAAAACGTAACCTCCCCGGAAACTTTTTCGGCGCGTAAAGTCAGCCGGGTTCCTGATCCAGGTGGGTCCGGAGCACATGGGCCATCAGCGCTGCGGTGGGGGCCATAGCGCCCTCGTCGATATCGAAGTGATCACTGTGCAGGGGATACGCACTCTCCGGACCGGAACGGGTGCCTGCCCGGAGAAGCATCCCGGGTATTTTTTCCAGGTAGTGTCCGAAATCTTCCGAACCCATGCTGGGGAGAGGAATATGAAAAACCGCTTCCTCTCCGCAGAAGGACCGGATAACGGATGCTACATGCTTCGTGAGTCGAGGATCGTTTTTTACTGCAGGCGCCCCCGCCTCTATATCCACCTGCACCTCGACCCCGTACAGGCCGGCAAGTTCGTTTGCGATGCGTTCCAGGCGCTGGTTTATGGCCGTGCGTTCCTTCGCATCCGTGGTGCGGATCGTGCCTCCCAATTCCGCCTGTTCGGGAATCACGTTGTACGCATCCCCGGCATGAAACCGGCAAATCGTCAGAACGGCTGCCTGTCGCGCATCCGTAAAACGCCCCACCATCTGATAGAGTGCATTGGCGATCTGATTAGCTACCCAGACGGTATCCACCACTTCATGGGGACGCGCCGAATGGCCGGTGCTCGATGCCTTAACGCAAATGCGGAACCGGTCTTTAGACGACGTAATAGGGCCGTCCAGCACGCCGTATCTGCCCGCCTCCAGCGAGGGGTCGACGTGAATTGCATAAATGCTCTGCACACCGTCAAGCACTCCTTCCCGGATCATGTTCACCCCACCTCCCGGCGTGCCTTCCTCGTCCGGCTGAAACAGTACGCGGACCGTACCGCGGAGATGCTCCCTGTTTCGATGCAGAATAAGCGCTACGCCGATCGCAATCGCCGTATGCGCATCATGGCCGCACAGATGGGCAACCCCCGGCTGGCGGGACGCATACTCGACGGATTTTGCATCTGCGGTGGGCAATGCGTCCATATCCGCGCGGTACGCAATGACAGGTCCGTCATGGATGCCCTCAATATCCGTGTATAAGCCGGTGCCGGCCAGGGGACCTGTTACTGCCAGCCCATGCTGCTCGAGGATGCTGCGAACAAACTCGCTGGTGCGATACTCCTCAAAACCGAGTTCGGGATGCTGATGAATATCACGCCGTATGTCGCGCAGGAACGTCGCGAATTCAACCTGCTCCCTACCGGTTTCGGCAAGATTCGAAACATCCATGGAAGGAATATCCGCTATGACGCTCATTTTCTTCAAACCATCCCGTTCCGTTTGCGAAAAAACCATTCCGCGGCAAGAAGCGCAATAATGAATAGTAAAAGAGCAGGGTGTTTACGCAAATCCTCTTCCGTCGTTTGGGATATCGTATCGGATGCTCCTTCCAGATGGGTCGAGAGGACTTCGGTAAATGGCCCGGGGCGGCTTTGGTCCAGCAAAACACCCCCTGAGCGCTGGGCAACCTGCCGCATCAATGTAACGTCCGCGCCCGGTTCCCGGTATTCCAGCGTCAATGATCCAACCACAAACTCCCCGCGGTCCGAACCCAGGATTTCCTCGCCTCTGTGCGCTGTGGCCGACCAGGCATAGGCCCCTTCGGGCAGCGCTCCCGTGTTGAGCGTGTACCGTCCGCTCCCGATCGCCTGCATAAGATAGGGAAACTCCACGCCATCCGGCGAAATCAACCTGATCTCCACGGACGCATCCGGGACGGGATTAAGACTTTCGTCGTACACCTGACCCGAAAACTGAACCGATTCGCCTCCTCCAAAAACATCCCGGACAGGATATATGCGCACAGGGCGGTCATCCTCGAGGGCGGTAAGCCACTGGATAATGTTCGCAAAAAGTTCTGCAGGAAGTTGCTCGAAATCAGACAGGTCTTCAGGAAGGTTCTGCCATCTCCATGTGCCGGCGCCAAGCAGGGCGGCGGTACGATGTTGCGTCCGCCGGCGCACGACAAGCAGTGGTTCGGACAGGTCAATCCCGCGTACCGACACGGTGGCAAGCACCTGCGCGTCAGGAGTAAGCGCCCATTGGGTTCGACTGTATTCCAGCGGGGGAAGAGTACTCCATGCTTCCGGGTCTCCTCCGGAAATATGCATGATCGGGTGATGATTTCCTGCCGGCGCAGGTTGAAACGCCGCTTCCATGAAATCTTCCCGAACACGCCCGGGCTCAACGGGGAGCACATCTTCGGAAATTATCCCCAGTCGAGGAATAGAGGTGGCTGAAGTAAGCAGAAAAAACACAGGGACGCCTTCCTGCGCCGCCTCGCCGATGCGCCGCAATACGGTTCCGTCGCTGACCCGCCCGGGATAGCCGGCCAACACGATGACATCGAAGTCCGCAAGCGAGGAGGGAAACCCGCCTTCGTAAAAAGCGCCCGCGCTTTTTTGCACGAACGGAGACACTTCGAACGCCGCATTCCGCGCAAGCAATCTCCGGATTGCCGCAACATCCGGGCCGGGAGCCGCTGCAACGAGAAGGATGCGCCGTTTGGAGGAAAGCACACGAACCGTCAGGGATTCCCGGTTATTGCGGTGCGTCACTTCATCAGGAAGCTCCGTTATAGCCACCGTGTAGCGCCGAAGCCCTTCCGATTCGGGCGTCACGGACAAATCGACGACGATTTCGGCATTCCCCGGAGGAATTTCAAGGGCTTGTGAAGTGATCGTTTCTCCGTCGACGGCAAGCGATACCGTAATCCGGCGCCCCCCCATGCCTTCTGCACGAATGCCGACCTCAATGGGAAGTTCGGCGCCTACGTAGGCTACTTCGTTTGTGAGCACACGTTGCACACGGATATCCTGCCGGCGCAATGTGTCGCCTACAACCGCCGTAAAAACAGGCACCGGATACCGTTCGGATACATATAGCGGATTACGACCTGTATTGTACCGGCCATCGGAAACCAGCAGTACAGCGCGCAAATTGTCATCCCGCAATCGCTCTTCGGTGGAGGCAAGCGCCTGTGCAATGTTGGTTCTGAAGGCGTTCAACGCAAGCGAGTCCGGTTCAAAACGGGGAAGTTCACCGGCATCGAGGTCCGAGCCAAAACGGATGTATCGCACATCGGCGCCCCGTGCAGCCGGCGGAATATGCTGAAGAATGTCCCGGATATGGGCTTGTGCCACTGCACGAGAAGTGTCCGTGCCGGATGCCAGCCGAAGGCTTGCGCTGTCGTCGATGAGCACCGCTACAACCGGTTCCTTTTCATCATGCCGGACAAGGCGGAAAACAGGTTCGAGCAGAAGCAGCAGAATGAAGAAGAGCGCACAAAACCGCAGTACCCCGAGCACGATCCTCTTGCTCCGCGGCAATGCGGGCATGGTGTGACGATACAACCATACGGCAGCGGCGCCGGCTGCAAGTAAGGATGCCGCCAACAGCCATGGACTCATGCCAAAAGAAAAAGACATTCGACGAGAGAGAAAGGGTACTCGTTAAAGATACGGCATGACCAGGTAGGCAAGGTAGGCCAGAAAACCTGTCAGGAGGAACACGCCCTCCATGCGTCCGATCCTGCGCCGGACCCACACAACAGGGAGGAGCAGCACCCCGAACGCAAGCATGACCGGAAAATGTACGGTGAGCACATTCGCCTCCACATGCAGGGGGCGGAATAGAGCAATCGGCCCCACGACGAACAACACATTCAGGATGTTGCTCCCGAGTACGTTCCCCACCGAAAGTTCCGCCTCGCCCTTCAGGGCGCCCACAAGGGAAGTAGCCAGTTCGGGCAGGCTGGTGCCGACAGCAACCACAGTCAGGCCGATAATCACAGGAGAAACGCCCAGCATGGTGGCGATATTCACGGCGGCTTTCACCATGAGCCAGGCGCCGCCCGCAAGCAACAGCGCTCCCGCGAAAAGAAACACCCATTTCCAGCGGCCCGATACCGGAACGTTTGCAACTCCCGAGAGAACAGCATCCGATGTCTGTCTTTCTCCGCCATACGCACGTCCCCGTACGATCAGGAATACAAAAATGATCAGCATGGCAGCGAGCACCATGCCATCGATCCGACTGATTGTTCCGTCCAGCGCTACCAGATAGAAAACGATCAGCACAAGCATCATGGAAGGGTACCCCCTGGTCAGCACATCACGCGATGCCAGAAGGGGAAAAACCAGCCCGCTTGCGCCAAGAACCAGTGCAATATTGCAAATGTTTGAACCGACGATATTCCCCAGCGCGAGACCGTCCTCATCCGAGAAGGCTGCAAACAGGTTAAAGACGAATTCGGGCATGGACGTACCGAGCGCCACTACGGTAGCACCGACAATCAGGGGGCTTACACTATACCGGTGCACCAGCCCCGCAGCGCCCTTCAGGAGCCATTCAGCGCCGAAATATACCAGGGCAAGCCCCAGTGCAAAAAGAAACAATTGAAGTGGCATACCGGATTTTTTCCTTAATTTTAGCAGGTTGGGCGCGACAGGATCCTGCTTAGCATAATATTGACGACGCGGCCTTCGGCCGGGATGGCGGAACGGTAGACGCAACGGACTTAAAATCCGTTGGAGCAATGCTCCGTGCGGGTTCGAATCCCGCTCCCGGTACGAAACTAAGCCCGCCTCCTTCATCGGAAGCGGGCTTTTTTCATAAATTTACACTGAAAAATATCTGTCTTATACATATAGAATGCGCGCCGCAGTGGGTCTACTCCGAGCGGGTCACCAGCACGGCCCAGTCCTGGTCAGGATCTGCCGGGGGTTCGCCGAGCGATACGATCGCGCCGCCTTCGACCGTCGTCACGCTGCCGTACTGGAGCTCTCCGCCTGACCTTGGGTTGTACCACCGTACGCTAAACGTACCCTCGTCTCTTTCGAGATCAATCGTAGTACTGCTCCCGGTCGGCAAATACACCGCGTATGTTTCGCCCGGCTTGGCGAGCACGAGGTTGCCGTATGCGAATGCAAGCCCGTTGTCGGGCTCCATTTCCCAGAAGGGGAGGTACTCTCTGAAGAAGTCCAGAGCGTAGCGCGATTGATCCCACAAGATCTCGCGCGTCCGCCAGTCTTCGCAGTCGATGTCCATACAGGGATTGCGGCTGCCGAAATACCACTCCACACCGGAACCGCCGCCCATGAGGTTTCCCCAGAGCGCTTGTTTGCGTGGCAAGTCATGCGTCGGGTCGACAGCATCAGGAGCAGCACCCCGCCATGCAGGCTGCTGCTCGTCTCCGAAGATGGCCCACTTTCGCCCTGCGAGTTCCGAGCGCTTCCGCAGCACGATAGCGTCTCTGTTGTAGTCATGCATGTCGGCCTGGATGGACGTCGCTTCGAAGTTTGGATCCCCAAGAATGCCGTCGTAGAACCACATCGCCCGATTGGACTTCGTGTGGACGGTGATCGGATGATCATAGGGGTCCAGTGAACGAATGAGGCCCGCGATCATTTTGCGATCGGCATCGGGAGTGTTGTTCTCCTCTCCCAGGTTCCAGGTCACGGCATTGTGATGGCCGAAGCGCGCGACGAGTTCACGATAGTACAGCTCACGAACGGGATTCAGCCCAACACTGCCCCCGAGGTTTCGATCATTCTCCGTCTCTTGCGTGACGACGTGAAGCATGATGCCAAGTCGGTCCATATGAGCGAATATGATTTCCCACTGCGCCAATTTGCTGACGTCGAATCGTTCCCTCTCATCTACATCGGTCCACATCCATGTGTCCCGGCCATCCCCGCCTTCAATGTTGTAGGTCAGGAAATAGACACTGTTCATCCCTTTTCCTGCCAGATAGTTGAGGGCGCCGATGATGCCCTTGCCCTTGCCGTCCTTCCAGCTGGGATCGCCTTCACGCCAATCCTGGACGTGCGGTTGGTATTGGTGGATGAAGGTCCCTACCTGCTCGTAGCTTCCTGAGCCGGCGTCGGCGTCGTAGGTCCCGTCAATCTCGTCGTACGCAAGGAAATTCTCCGGACTGTCCGCACCGGCTTTCAGAAAGTATGCGCCGCTTCCGGCGAACCGGTAGTGGTGTTCGCCCACATACTGCAGCAGCCCGTGATGCCGCAAATCTGGATCTCCCTTGTCCGAGGGAAGCACCGTGAATGCCCCCGAGGCTCCGTCAAATGCAGTCGGTTCCCCAGCCATCGGATCAGTGGCGATCGCAACATCCTGACCTGCGCGGAACGATGCCTTGTAGTTCCATTCGCCTTCTTCGTTTGGTGAAAAATGGACCTGCCATATGCTTCCGCTTTCGGCACTGGAGTTCGCCGCATCACCATCGGCCGCGTAGAATCCCGGTACGACTACGGAATAGTCTCCATTCCTGAACGTCACGAGTAGTCGGTAGTCGGTAAACGGATTGGGTTCGGCAGCTTCACTTGTCTCCGGTCCCGCAAACGAGAGTGTAACCCTGTGCCATGTTTTCAACTCGCCCGTGATCGTGGCATCCTGAGCCCCGGCTGCCGTAACAATTCCGAAAAGAAGGCAGGCGATTGGGATGCCGGCAAGCCTTCGCCATACCTGTCCAGTTGTTGACCGCGCAAGGTCTTTGGTTTCTATTTGTACGTGCCGCAACGACAAGGCTGCAGCGGATCGAGTCCGCGAACTGACACCAAGACAAAATGCTCTCATCGGATCCCCCGGTGATTGATGGAAGGAAAAGTCTAGTATTCTTCAAGCGGCCGATCAGGCTTCATAGCCAGCCAGATGAAGATCGCGAGCACGTTGAAGATGGCAGCGGCCAGGAAGAATGGCGTGGTTGAGCCGGTCCATGTCAACATGTAGGGAAAGGCCAGCGCGGTCACAAACGATCCCAGGTTGCCGGCCATGTTCATTGTTCCGGAAACCGCGCCGGAGTGACGCCGACCGATATCGACGCAAAACGACCAGGACGGGCTAAGGGTCATGTCGGCGCCGAAAATGGCAATAGACAGGAAGGCAATGGCGCCGACCACATCATTCATGAATACGCTCGCCACCAGGCCCACGGCTGCGAGCGAGAAGCCGAGAGCGGCCGGCAATAGCCTGGACAATCTCCAGCGTCCGGAGGAGTAGATCTTGTCAACGAGCCAGCCCGAGAACAAGTGGCCGATTGCGCCCGCGACGAGTGGCGCCGCCGAGAACACGGCTGCCTCCATCATCTCCAATCCGTAGGTCTCCTTGATGTGAGGGAACAGCCACGTCAGCGTGAAGAAGAAGGTGAAGTTGCTGCAGAAATACTGCACCATGGTCAGCCACATATTCCTCGAGACCATCAGGGTTCTGAGCGACAACACGGCCGACTGACTCGGGTCAGGCTGCTGGCGAGTCTCAAGTATGTAATCCCGCTCAGCACTTGTGATGCTTGCGTGCTGGGTGGGATCGTTACGAAACCACAGGTACCAGAAGACGGCCCAAACGATGCCGATTAGTCCAAGCACCGCGAACATTAGACGCCAGCCCATAAGCTCGATCATCCACGCCACAACCGGCAGGGCCATTGCCGGGCCCAGGCGTGCGCCAGAGAAGTTGATCCCATTCACGATTCCTCTCTCCTTCATCGGAATCCAAGAGAACGTGGCACGGGCGATCCCCGGGAACGCGCCAGCCTCGCCCACGCCAAAGAGAAATCGGTAAATGAGTATTGAGACGAAGTTGAACGCGGCTCCTGTAAGAGCTGTAAAGATGGACCAGAACGTAACTACGGCGGTGAGTACCTTTCGGGGTCCAAGCCGGTCGGCCAAGATGCCGGTTGGGGTTTGAAAAAGTGCGTATCCGAGGGCAAAGATGGATAGCACCCAACCCATTTGAGTCGGACTCAGCGACAGCGATTCGGAGATCGCCGGGGCAGACGCGGAGATCGCAATTCTGTCGAAGAGTAGAAGAACTGAAAGGAGGAACGTACCGAATACCAGGACAAACCGTTTGGGAATAGTCACGAGTTCCCCCCTAGTTGCGTTGCGCTATCCGCGATGTGTCTGCGGTTCCAATCCCAGTCGTTAGCTACGGGCCTTGGTAAACCTTTACCAAATCAAACTCTTTACTTTTGTAACAGTAATGTAGACATTGTAGACAATGGATACAATAGAGACATCTTACAAAACTGGACCCGGGCGTCCCATCCGGATCCTGCGGTTGCGGTGCGCCGTTACGCCTATCCCATCCGGGCGACCTGCTGCACCTGGACGTCAAGCGGCTGGGGCGTTTCGTGCGTCCGGGCCATCGGGTCACCGGAGACCGACGGAAGAAACTCCGCAGGAGCCGGATGGGAATACGTGCATGTGGCCATCGACCACACGCCAGCTTGAAATGCCGAACATCTATCCAATTCCTGAATATACCACTGAACAATGTGGTGGGTTTACACAACATAGATAAAGCAACAATCCAATGGGTAAAGATATAGATACTGTATCGGTCTCTCGCGACGAGCACGTCTATACGGAGATCAGGTCGATGATTATCCGCGGCGAGTTGAAGCCCGGAGAGCAAATCGTCCAGAAGGCCGTGGCAGCGAAATTGGGAGTCAGCCGCACGCCGCTACGAAAAGCGATTGCCACACTTGCCCGTGAGAATTTTGTCGAGATGACCTCCAGGGGGTCGGCATATGTGCGTTCGTTCTCGGAGTCCGAGTTCATAAGTGTCTGGGAGATCCGCGCCGTGCTTGAAGGGCTTGCTTCACGCATGGCTGCCAAGGAAGTGGGGCCGAAGCATGTCGCCTACCTGAGAGCCTTGATTACGTCGGCTGCCGATCAGATTACGGACATCGACTGGACGCATTACAGGAATGCCGACAGGGAATTTCACGAATACCTTTTGAGGGCGGTCAACGACCCACTGTTGATCAGCATACTCGAGTCGTTTCATGTTCTGAGCTTCACCCTTGCTCAAGGACTGCTTCGCAGTCCCGCGGATACGCTTCCAGAGCATCTCGAGATACTCGACGCTATCGAAGCGAGGGATGCGGACAAAGCTGAGCGCGCGATGGTGTCACACATCCGAAAGAGCAATAGCCATCTTAAGAGAAAGCTCTCGCAACCCACATCATTTGGAATGTTGCCCGACGCCTTCCAGACACTGATTATAACTCAAGCCGAGGAGCTTGCGGCAGCCTCAGGAGAAACGGTTGTCCTGGCTGTGGAGGACAAGGGTGAGGCGCGGATTATCTTCGTGGTGGAGGGCCACTCCCTTCTGAGAGCCGCCATACCGATCGGCACCCGGCTTCCGCTGCATGCCACCGCAGTTGGAAAGGCATTGCTCGCATCGAAGGACTCAGACGAACTCGCGTCATTGCTGGGTCGGTACGCCCCGACAAGGTTCACGGATGCAACGATTACGGATTCGGACGAGTTGGCAGGGATGCTTTACGAAATCCGAAAAGCGGGTATCTCGATGGAGAACGGTGAATACCAGGCTGGACTTGCGAGCGTCGCGATGACTTTGAGACACGCGGACGGCTCCACAGTAGCAATTGGCATTACCTTGCCTGAAGTACGGCTTTGTGGCCAATCCCTCTCGGAGTTGGGAGAGATGCTCCTGGCATCCACAAACCGAATCTCCTCTGCGGCCTAGTGGGTTCGCAAACCAACTTGGGCAGGTGAGGCACTGAGAAAAGCGCCGATTCTCGCCTATTTCGAGCGCTTTTTTGTTCGGGCCAGGTGACAATTTTGTATTGCGAACCCACTGGATGCACCCTACCACCGGTCCGTTGCGCCCGTTGCACATTGTGTGTACATTGTATACATCGGTTGCGAAAGTTATAGTCCAGCTAGAGAAACAGATGTATGGAGTGAGCCCCGCGTTCATTTTTTCCCGCTATGGCAAGGGCTTTGGGATTTCAGATTTCAGCGCTGCTTTGAAGGAGGCCGCAAGTCTCGGGTACGAGGGTTACCAGGGAGAAGTGTTCCACGAAGAACGACTCGGCGAATGGTCGACGGGAGGTGCGCGCGCTGTGCACGACGTGGCGACGTCCCTTGGGATGACGATGACACAGTTCGTTGCCCACTTCATGCTGAAGTACTTCTCGAGGCCCGAACACCTCGATGCCGAAACAGGAAAGGACTCTCTGAGACGGGTGGTCGAGATCGCGAAGACGTCTGACTGGACCGAGGTGCTGACAGTGCCGATGGCCGCACTCGAGGTTGACTGGAACACCGTATCGGGACCTAATTGGTACGCAGACGTGCGCAAGCGTCTGCATGAGAAACTTGCCGGCTTTCTGCACATCGTTGTTGATGCAGGGCTGAGGATGGCTGTCGAAATCCTACCCTATTCGGTAATGGGAGGCATGGCCGGGTTCCAAGAGGTCTGCCGTGTACTCGATTCACCTGATTTTGGTATCAACCTCGATACCGGACATGCCTGGGTGTCCGGTGAGATTGTACCGCTGCTCCCCTTCCTGCTGCAGGATCGAATTTTCGGCGTACATCTTAGCGACAATGACGGGACACTGAACAAGTCACTTGCGCCAGGCCGGGGAACTATCGACTGGGTTCCTCTGCTGGACAATCTCGCCTCGGCCGGTTACACCGGGAGTCTCGATATCGAAATCGCCTGCGAGGCAAACGAGGTGATCGAGGCCTATCGCGAAGGAAAGGCCTACCTCGAATCGTGCTTGGAGCAGTGCCGATTTTACCAGCATACCCGGGTGACTAAGCAGCAACAATCGACTTGAGCCCTAAGCACCGTGGACCCCATCGACCGAGAGTCTTTCCGTGGTCAGGCTCTAAAGATGATCTCCCAATCCGGCTTCGTGCTCTCAGCCGGCGATTTGAGTGCGCTTGCCGTTGACGATTTCGGCCTTGGTCACTTTGAGTCGGAAGGATTCGTCTGGGTAGATCTCTTGCGAAGCACCAAGGTCAGGGTCGCTCTCATCACGTTGTTACCAGGCCAGTCCTTGCCACAGCATGTACATCCGCCGTATGAAGGTGAGGCTGGAAAGGAAGAGACGATGCGTGTGTTGTGGGGCCAGGCGAGAATCTATGTGCCAGGGCCGGCCAATAACCCGAATGTGGCGGTGCCGCCGGGAAAAGAAGCTTACTACACTGTCTATCACGAGGTGATCCTCGAAGCGGGTGACCAGTACACCATCTCGCCGAATACCGAACACTGGTTTCAGGGTGGGCCGGAGGGCGCAGTCACCATCACGTTTCAAAATCGTGTAGACGAGACGCGCAACATCTTCAAGGAGGGGAGAGGCTGTCCAATCAAACTGACTGATTGAAAGTATCCGCCAGAACCCAAAGAACCTTTCGTGCAACGCGTATCCACTCCGACGCGGTGGGCTCGCCTGATTTACGTGCCGGCTAACGGTTCAGGACGACGATAAGCCGTCTGGCTTGCAGTGTGTCTCCGTCGTCTTCCAGGTGCATTAGGTATATCCCCGGCGAGACAGGAGGCAGATTCACCTCGACCCAATGCGGGCCCGGATGAACATGTACGTCATGCATGATATATCCCGCATTTCGTCCAAGTATGTCATACAAGGCAATGCGGATGGAGGTTGGCCTGCAAGCTTCGACCGGTATGGTAACGTGATCATGAACCGGATTCGGATAGGGACTGCCGACAGCATGACGGCAATTAGGCTGGGGTGTCATCACCGATGTTGCTGCAGCATCGTATGCACCTGGTGAACCCCCTACCGAAGAGCTCGTACGCCAACTGGACGGCGAATTTGGCGAACGTTGTTGGTCCGGTTGCACAAGGACCAGCGAGTAGCCGTGCCCGTCGGCTTCCTCTGGCCAGGGCGCTTCATCCATGTACTCCATTTCCCAGATGACATCTCCAAACGCGTGCTCAAGCGCCAGCGACTCACCCCCGTTGGACAGTCGCCCCGTGTATTGCCCGAATGGACCGAACCCGTACCGCTGGCGGAAAGCCGCCGAGTCAGAGGCAAGAACAAGAAACGCTCCCGGTTCCATGCTTGTAGGGTAGGAGAAGGCGAAGCCAATCCCATCAGAGAATGACGCTCCGGAAAGATCAATAGTGGTGTTCCCCGTGTTCTGCAGCTCGATGAATTCGCAGTCGTCCGGATCGTGCTGCATGCATTGGTCCGGGTGGTACATCAACTCGGTAACCTTGAGGGGTACATAGTCGGCCTCAATTATGAAGAGCGCCTCATGGAGAGGGCTCCATGTTGTTTCATCGTGTATCCGCGCCCGAACCAGAGTCGTCCGGTCTATTTGAACCGAAGCGTTGGACGTCGCTGTTAATGCATGCGGTGAAACATCTCCGCCGGGCAGGCGCGGATCGGTGCCGTCCGTTGTGTAGAGAATCTCGCCAGATCCGAAGGAGTTTGGATTCGAGATACTGAGTGTTGTCGCTCCCTCCACCTCACCGCCAGGTATACTGAAGGCTGCAGGCAACAATGAGGGATAGTAGCCTTCCCTTCTAAGTGCAGATATGAATCTCTCCACGTTTCCATTCATGAGTGCGTCGACGGCATCAACTTCATTCTGCCAATCGACGTCCCGCGTGCGGGTAGGGTGCCCGTGTTCTTCCATGGCATCGCCCCACCGTGCAGACTCTGCTACAATCGCCGCCCTGACGTGGTCGTTGAGTTGTTGCCACCTCAAACGAGATGCATCGTCGGAAAGCGCCCCTCCGTTGAAGGAGTGTTTGTAGACCCGATCTGCAAACATCATCATGAAGTCAGGATTTTTGCGCAATGCGTGCCACAGCCCGCCAGCGTTTGCCTGCGTACTGTTAGTCCCTGACCTGAAGTCCGGATGTACCCAGGCGCCTCCGGACGAGTAGCTTCCAGTCTGGTACCAGGACCATTCATTGTCCCACCCAAAGAATTGCGTTTTACCGGGAGGTACATTTCGAACCGCCGCCCACCAGTTGTTGCGTGGCCAGTCGGTCATCCGAGTGAACCACGTCAGCATGACATAGTCTGCGAAGGGTTCGACATCGATGTACTCTCGTATCAAAGCATAGTTGGATGGGTTGCCGAGGGCACGCCGCATGATATCTCGTGTGAGCGTGTGCCACCGCACAGGATCGCCGCTGCGTGCACCGCCGTGGCTTATCGAAAACCACTCTTCCCTATCGCCACCGAAATATGCTGAGGCAAACCACGAGTCTGGTCTTTCGGTAGGATTGTACAGGCCCCAGTAAAGGCCGTTAATGTAGAGATGGACGAATACGCCCCGTGCGCCAACACCCGACATAGATAGCTGGGTGTCACGGTACCACTGGTCGCGAGTATAGGCGGCCTTGCCGTCGTTCCAGTTTCGTGCCCAGCAACGGTTATTGCCACCCCGCAATACAATGCGATCGAACCTGTCCGTCGCTGAATCGCCGTGAAAAAGGGCACGCCTGAAGAGGTCGGTGTCAAACTTCCCATCACCGTACTCGGAGCGAAAAGTCAGACGAAGTGACCTCTTGAGCCGATCGTGGCTGTGCGCGACCAGTCCTCCCACGCTTGCGTGACTTGCTTCGGGGTCGTCCGGATAGAGGATCTCAACGGCAACCACTTCCTCTGCGTCACCATCATAGACTCGCCAAAACATGTCGCGATCCATCGATAGCGAAATCGTAGGAATCGCAAGTAATCCCGCCCTGATCTCACCGCTGTAAGAAGGATGGTCAACGATTTCCGGATCCATTTCATAATCGTGGTCGACATATGCCCTTCCACCGGCCCAGTATCTGTCGGCCTTCCAGCCATCTATTTCCTTAGGCTGTCGGACTACATCGTTCACAAAAATGTAGGTATGCGTTTCCACATCTGACACCTGGCCGTCCGGAAGCGCCGCAACGGCCTTGACCACGATGGTCTTATATATGTACAGATCTTCTTCAAATGCAAAACCTTCCGACGGTGTAGGGGTGCTTCCGTCAACCGTGTAGTAAATTGTGGCCCCCGGGTCGTTGGCGCTCACAATGATGCGGAATGGAGCATCATAGAATCCCCTCTCTACGCTAAAGGAGGGTCGCTGAGGCTGAGCGGCCAGAAGGAGAGGCGTCAGGAGAAGCGCGAGCACAGCGATGCCAATGCCCCTCATCCTGATGCGAGATGCCTCCGGGCGATGCCACACCATACCTGAGCGCGCTCCGATAACGCGTAGACTCGTTTCAGTTGTTGAGGTTGTCTGCCGGTATGCTACTCCGAAGCCTTCATACCGGCGTCCGACCGCTTCACGTCACCCGGTAGATCTCCCGGTTCACCAGATCCATTAGTTCTTCGGCGTTCTCCTCCTCCATCAAACGAAGGTACTTGGCTCGATCAATATCCTGAACCAGTCGCCAGATCCCCAGGCTGATGTCCGAATGGCTGTTAAAGAACCGAAGCATATCGAAGACTCGCGGCGAAGCATCGGTTGTGAAGTACTTGTCGTACCCGAATTCCATCGCATAGAACAGAAATTCTACGTAATGAAGAAAATTCCGTGTTGCGCCCACCAGGTCCCAATCAAATCGGTTGTCGTTGTCGTTCGTGTGCAAATAGTAGTCGATGCCGGATTCTACGCAAAGAGCAATACTCTGCGCCGGGTTTTCCGCCGCATACATTGCATGGCCGAAGTCGATGGTTACCCCGACACTTGGGTTACCAACCTCTTTTAGCAACAGCAACGTCTTCGCACACGTTGACAAATGACAATGTACCCTCGTTTCAGAGAACTTGTACTCGATGAAGAGAGGGATTTCAGGCAGGTAGTCGGCTGCTTCTCCAACGGTTTCGATCATGTATCGCCACGCCTTGGCGTAGTTGACCTGAAACAGATTGTCGTACCCGTCGGAAAGCGGGCAACACGTCACATGGGGAGCGCCAACCTTTTTTGCATAATCCTTGGCGCCCTTGATTATCTCGATCGCGCTCCTTCTTATTTCCGGGTCAGGCCGCGACAACGCCCCGGGTACGACCCGCGGTTCCTTCTTGATGTTGGCATTGATCGCCGCGAAGTTCAGACCGCGCTCGTCCATCCAGGACTTGGTTTCCACGGGGTCCCCGGTTTCGTAAGGGTAGACGATCTCAATGCCGTCGACACCCTTGATCTGGGTTACGAGGTCCAGTCGTTCGCGAACAGATGTAGGCTGTTGGTACTCGGAGAACCTGTCCTGCGTTCGACCGAGGAACGCTGTAATGATGCTGAGTTTCATAATGGTCTATATCTGTGTGGTCTTTAGAGCCTGTTTGGCAAGTAGGTCTTCAGGCGAACGCGGAACCATCTTACCAAACAGGGTCTTAGTCTTCCACGATTCTGGTGGACCGAATGATGTTTGGATCGGTGAATCCATCGAGGCCGTCCCGAACACACGTTGAGAACGAGTACAGCACGCAACCCTCCGGTCCCGCCTGAAACCAGTGTTTCGTCCCTGGTGGCAGGTGAATCTGCTCACCAGGCCGCAAGACCACTTCGTGGCGCATGGTGTAGTAATCATCCTTTCCGGCCGGGATAAATCCCACCGTCATATTGTCGTCGCCCGGGACATAGAATCTCAGGTTTCCGGATATCGAACGAACGATCTCCTCCTTGCCGGGATCATCGCTGACGGGAGGGTGCCAGTGTTCCGGCTCAGTCTGATTGGGAAAGAGGACCAGCACTTTGGCACTGATGCGATCGGTACTGAAGTAGGTCAGGATCTGGACACCCTCAACTTCAAGCTGGCCTAATCCAAAATCTGCGACGTCGATATCCTGTTTTTCCTTCTCGGTGATGATGATACCGGCTTCTTCGATCATGTCGGCGGCTCGTTTCCGGGCCTTGTTGACTTCGGATCTGGTTATCATAGCTGCGCTTCTCGAGTTTTTGTCGCGTTATTCGAGTTTATACTAATTGGGACAGGACAGTGAATCGAAAAGGGCGTTTCCTAAACCTAATGACGCTTTTCTTCCAGTCAAAACGTGTTGCTATCAATCAATGTACACTATGTATACATAGAATACAACCACACAGAACCCGGTGTGCCAAGAGGGTTCCGAGGCACGAGAGAAGCCTGCGCCGAAGGAAAAGAAGCCGCAGTGACCGAAGCGCAAGCCGGGGCGACGGCGCAAAGGTATCGGTTATCCACGTCATCCGAGCTACTTGCACAGAATCAAGCCGCTCGACCCATCGCTACCGCCAATTGCTCTGGGCAGTTTTACAAGAGTCCTTGCTTTTAAAGATTGTAATGTGTACAATGTGCACAGGATATACGGAGCCGTGGTAATAACAGGTCGTGGCGTAGCCGGTAACCGATGGGCTTTGCCTGTCCTTGACTTGCTCGCGATCCGATGGATAACCACTAACAACCCGCTGTTGTCGAGTTTCACCCACCCGGACTAAGTCATGAAAAACGCTACGATTCCCCGGCTATTGGGTCGGGCCCTTTTCATTATAGTGCTCCTGCCTGTCATGAGTTTGAGCCTATATGCTCAGCAGGTACCGTCGATCACCTCGTTTAACCTTATAGATGCGGATACGGATACCCCGATAGCCGTTCTCGAAGACGGGTACGAACTTCTGCTGGACTCTCTGGCCAGCCGGAACATCAATATTGAGGCGGTTGCCGACTCGGGCGATTTTTCTATTCGCCGGGTTCACTTCCACTTGGCCACCGATGGGGTTTGGGATTACTATCGCAGAGGTGAATCAGTTGCTCCATACGCTCTATGGGGCGATAACCCCAGCACCGGTGACTTTTTCCCCGGGAATCTCGATCCGGCGGCCTACATGGTGTCAGCCACCCCCTATTACCATCCCGACCCTGTAGGGGACCCGGACACCCAGGTACCGGGGGACTCGCTTATCGTGTCCTTCACAGCGACGGGTACAGCCGCCACATTCGGGCTGGATACGACCCTGGTCATCACCGACTGGATACTGTCTGATGGAGCAGGAGAAGACAGGGATGAGCTAGATCTCTTCTCGCTCGAGGATGGCATGAATCTCTACCGGGGGGACGAAGAGGGCGACGTGCCAGACAGCCTGTATATCCGTGCAGAAGGCGCTAACATCGCTAGCATATTCTATGTGCTTACGGGTGCGGGGGTGGATGTGGAGAACGATGATGGGACTGGGACAATGCCTTATGAGAAAGTGGAAGGGGGTGCGCCCTTCGACATCTTTTCAGATCCGCATCACACCGAATCCGGTGTCATGAACCTCAAGGCGACTCCTTGGTCCCTCAGCCCTCCTGGTGCCGGTAATGAGGGCATCACGGCTGAGATAAACATCGCTTTCACTGGTTTCGTTCTGATAAATGCGGACACCGACATGCCCATCGGGGAAATTGCCGATGGCGATACCCTCGACCTGTCCGCGCAAACGTCAAACATTAACATTCAGGCTGCATTCGTGGACGTAGGCAGCGTGGTCTTCACGCGTGAGGGTGATGAAGATTGGAGTAAGACAGAGACGGCGCCGCCCTACGCCATCGCGGGAGACGTAAGTGGAGATTACCATCCGTTGGATGGTACGGCGGCCGCGGCTTTTATTTTAGAGGCAGGGACGTACATGATCACGGCCACTCCATACACGCAAGGCGGAGGTGGAGGCGATGCTCTAAGGAGCGTTTCGGCAACCATCCACGTCACCGGGATGCTCACTGTCGACGCGGATGACGCTCCCGAGATCCCTGATGGGTTTGCTATCGAGAGTCTATATCCCAATCCGTTCAATCCGACGACAACGATGCGCGTCACCCTGGACCGAAGCGGTGATTATCAGATGCGCGTCTTCAATGTACTTGGACAGCTCGTTGAGCAGCGCTCGTTCGCAAACCAGATACCCGGTTCCGTGTCAGTGCCTGTAAGCATGGAAGGCCGTGCAAGCGGGATGTACTTCTTCGCTTTCGAGCAGATGGCCACCGGAAAGGTTGTGACTGCAAAGGCAGTGTTGATGAAATGAAGTAGGGGAAGGAGGATATCTGTTCCGAGCGTGGCGGGGCAATCCCCGCCGCGCTCGTGATACTTGATCGAGGACCGGGCCATGACGGGTATTCGCATCTTATCTGTGGTTACCCCGGGTTCATTACACTGGACCCACGCGGCCGGTCAGGGAGTCGTTACCGATTTCGTTCTGGTCGGCTCGGGCTCGGATACTGTATGGCTACGACGGCCGGAATCCGCTGCTGGTAACCCAAAGAGAGGTCCAGGATCCTGGCAGGAATTCCAGCTTGGCGGCGAAGCGGAAATGCGATCCTGGTCGTTCGATGGTGAACTCAAACTCCAGCACCCCGTCACCGTAACCTTCGACGGGTCGTATGTGACGGAGTCGTCGGATCCCAATCCGTTCCTGGACTATCGGCTAAACGTGACCTTTTCGACCATGCCACGGGACGAATAGATACGAGATCTATGAAAACGAGGTATCGGGTGCAACTACTCTGTCGGAGCCTGTTAATAGCCGTCGTGTCGCTGGGGCTCACGGCTGAAGCGATTGCCGGTGAGACTGGCAAGATTGCAGGGACGGTGGTGGATGACGAGGGTTCTCCTCTTCCCGGCGTCCAGGTGATCGTTGAAGGAACCAGCCCGTTACGCGGTGCCGTCACGGATGAGGATGGCTTCTACCAGATAATCAAACTTGATCCCGATAGGTATACCGTGTCATTCAGGTTTATCGGGTTTTCTGAAACCAGGGTCGAAAACGTGCAGGTCAGGGTCGATCAGACCACTCGAATTGACGTTACAATGCGCATTGCCTTGATAGAGGGCGAGGAGGTCGTGATCATAGCGGAACGGCCTATTGTCGAAATGGGCCGTACAACCACCACGTCGGTTGTCGATGAACAGCAACTTGAAGCCCTCCCTTTGGCAGGTCTCGAAGACGCAATCAACCTTCAGGCAGGCGTCGTCGACGGCCATTTCCGCGGTGGCAGGGCCGCGGAAGTCTCCTACCTTGTCAACGGTGTTCCGATCACTAACGTCTTCTCGAATACTGCAGCTTTCGAGGTCCAGGAGAATGCGGTGGCAAATCTTGAGGTCATCAGCGGGGTTTTTAACGCCGAATACGGTCAGGCCTTGTCAGGTGTCGTCAACATAGTTACAAAAACTGCGCCGCGAAATTGGAGTGCGTCTGTGCAAGCTGACGTTGGAACCTACCTGAGCAGCCGGGAGGTGCCGTACCTGAATCGAATAGCAAATGATCAGGATACGTACTCGGTCGCCGATTTTGAAACCGTTACGGTTCCGTATACCGAGGCGGCAAATCTACCAAACTGGCGGAACTACCAGTTCGACATTGGTGGACCACTTATGCGGGATCGCTTGGGATTTCGCCTGACGGGAAGGTACCGAAAGCAGTCGTCGCACGTGATTGGACGCGACTGGTTCTCACCGAGTGACTCCTCGGCAATAGATGTCTCATTTCCTGCCGACGAATGGGTCATCGAATCCTCCGGAACGGGCGACTTCGTTGCGTCGGAAAGTGAGCGGCTCTTTGCCAACCCCAATCTGATCTGGCAGGTATCTCAAAACGTCAAACTCGACTATAACGCCTTTTTGTCGCTGGGTGAGGCCCGCGATATCGACCACGGCGACAAGTACGTACCAACGGGGCAAAACAAGTCGTATGAACTGAATCAGACACACATCCTGACGGCTCGGATTTTACACTCTAATACCGCCTTTTCTTCATTTTCGTATAGCTTTCTACATGATAAGTCCGACAGGTACCTGTATGAGATTCCTGACGACTTTGAGTCCACCGGCATACTCGACCAGCGATACGTATCGCCTGAGCATAATCAACTTGTCGGTCAGAATGCCTTTTCAGTCGGAGGTAACGACCTCTCTACATGGGATGCACTTACCGCTTCTCACACGTTCCGAGCGGACTATACGAATCAGTTGACGAGAGTCCACCAGATGAAGGTTGGCTTTCAGGGCCGATTCCATCGTTTGGACAACCGCCTTTATGGCATTGAAATTTCCTCTCGCACGAAGTGGCAGCCGATAGTGTCACCCAACAAGTTCAACGATGAGCGGCTACGTGCGACGCCAACGGAGTTGTCAGGCTACGTCCAGGACAAGATGGAATTCGAAAACCTCATAATCAATGCCGGTTTGAGAGCAGACTATTTTGATGCCGACTACGTTCAACCGATCGACTGGAGTCAAGCCCCGAGTGAGATGATCGCCGACCTTTCGACTCCCGAACCCGGCGATTCGACGTCGAACAGGGTAAACACTGAACCCCGATTCCAGTTGAGTCCTCGATTAGGTGTTGCGTTCCCCATATCCGCGACGGGTGTCGTGAGATTCTCGGCAGGTCTCTTTTTCCAGATACCGGCAATGAGCCTCCTTTATACAAATCCCGAGTTTGAGGTCGATCCGACGGCCGGGTCGAACACGTATGGTAACCCGGGCATCAATCCTGAAAGGACGCTCGCATTTGAGGTCGGCCTGCAGCAGGCCTTGACCAGTGACCTGGGCGTCGAGTTGACCATTTTCTCAAAGGACATACGAAACCTGACCGGACAGGAATTCACGACGGATCGCAAGTATGTCACACCCGCCATTCACTGGACTAACATCGACTACGGAACCATTTTCGGCCTGACACTCTCGGTCTTCCAACGGCGGAGAGGTGGTGTCGCCTGGGATATCGACTACACACTTCAGTTCGCTGACGGCACAGCTTCAGATCCGGACCAGGCATATGGCCGGTTCCTCTCCGGCCTCGATCCCATCCGGCGCATGTACAGACTCGATTGGGACCGGAGGCACGTTCTGAACCTCCAGTTGACCTACAATCCGTCCGACCGGTTCTCTGTATCCCTGATCAACCGGCTTCGGGCAGGAGCACCGTACACGTCCGCACGAGATTTTGTGAGATCCTTCGTAGAGAATAACGTGAATCGCCCGGCCCAGATCATCAGTGACGTACGGATGTATTGGGCTCCCGGCTTTCTGCCCAGCAACTTCCAGTTCTTCGTTCAAGTCGAAAACTTGTTCGATCAGGAAATCATCGATTTTGTCTATGCGGATACGGGTTCGCCGACCACATCCTACAACCGCCTTCTGTTTGAGCGGAGCGGCAGTGAAATTGGGGGCGTGAATACGCTTGAAGACTGGTTCTACAACGCTGCGTTCTATGGCCCACCTCGCCAAGTCAGGTTCGGCGTCCGCACGAGGCTTTAGCAGGGCGAGGAACGGCACCATCATCGTGAAAAAGATTGACACCTTGTGTGCAGACGACCTATGAAAAACCCAATGGCACACGTGCTTCTTCTCCTGCTGGTCTTCGGAAGCACACAGACCGCTGATGGACAGAGTCGCAAGGGCACGGCGGCCGCGACGTTTCTGACCCTTGGTGTGGGAGCACGTGCCACCGCCGTAGGTCATGCCTTCACTGCGGTGGCTACCGGGGCGGACGGACTGTTTTGGAATCCGGCGGGTATTGCACGACCCCACCCGTCCTCTGGACAGCGCGGATCGGCGATGTTCTCGAATCACAGGTGGTTTGTTGACGTCAATTTCGCCGGTCTGGGCGCTGTGGTCCCCGTCACCGGATCCGGAGCCGTGGGCCTGAGCGTGGTTAAACTCGACTATGGGGATCAGCTGGTTCGAACGGTCGATATGCCGGAAGGGACCGGTGAAACGTTCTCTTCGATGGATATCTCGATAGGGCTAAGCTATGCGCAGCAACTCACCGACTATTTCTACCTCGGTGGTTCGGCAAAAGGGGTGAGACAGAACATTCGCGATATGAAAGCGTCCGCCGTCGCGTTCGACATAGGATTCGTTCTCGAAACCAATTATCTGAACGGAATCCAGTTAGGCGCCTCCATTCAGAATTTCGGAGGGAAGATGCAGATGGACGGTATTAATTCCGAGGAGTACATCGATATCGATCCCACTACAAACTTCAACCAGGATGCTGTACCAGCCCGCATAAAAATGGACGCATGGAGTCTCCCGCTGACCTTCAAGTTTGGCGTCATGATTCCGGCAGTGCGGGCGGGCCAGTACAAGGTCTCTCTGATGGCAGAGTCGCACCAGACCAATGACAACGATCTCAATGCCGACGTCGGAGGCATTGCAAGTTATGAACTAAAAACGATCTTGCTCGAGGCCCGTATGGGTTACAAGGATCTCGGATTGACCGACGTCGATAGCCATCTGACCTACGGTGCCGGGCTCGACATTCGCTTGAGAGGTCTCCGGGTCGCCTTCGACTTTGCGTATGTACCCTTCGACCGACTTGGGGACGTTCGAATGATCGACTTCCGCTTACACTTCTAGCATGTCGAAGATGAGAATCCATCACATGACATCGAGCGTTTATCGATCCGGCAAAAAACGTGTCCGGGTGCTTATCGAGTCGGGCATCTGTGGATGTAGCACGCTGTGTCTCCTGGCCCTGATAGTCATGCCTCTTCAGCAGGTGTACGGCCAGAGTCCCGTGCCGCCAGAGTACCACGGAGACGAGAACTGGAACGCTCAAGGGTTCATGCTCGGAAATCTGATAAAGTCGAGCATTGTGAACTGGGGAGTTGCGGGGAGCTCCGTTCGTGGCGCCTGGCCAACTGAGTTTAACAAGCACACGGATGGGCTCGCTGTCTTCATTATTGGTGAGGTTCCCGGAGACCGGACCAGCACGCCGATGCTGCGAGATTTCTATGGCGGCAGGCCCGACACGGTGCTACACCCCCTGGTCATCAGGTACCGCGGATATGGCACCGAGGTTGGTCCGTATGGGAATATATGGGGCTGGTTGCCGCTTCCCGGGTTCCACAATCCCGAGCGCGTTGATCTGTTCACGGGCCAACTCAAACCGGAACCGGCAACGAGTACCGACCCTCGGTCATGGCCGGAGTTCTGGCCCGACAGGCTCGACAATTTAGACGATCCGGGATGGTACGGGTCCTGGAACGGGCTGTTTGGAAGGAATGTCTTCCACTCCGATTGGGAAGTCTACTACATCATGGACGACTGGCAGCAACGCGAGTACATGATCGACGAGCAGACTGGCCTTCCCTTTAGCCAGTTTGGTGTCTACTACCCGGATCCGGCCGACAGGACACGCGGTGGGATGGGCCTTCAGGTGCAGGTTCGTGCGCTGCAGTGGGCAAATCCGATTGCCGAGGATATCATGTTTCTCATCTTCGCGATCAACAACGTAGGGCAGACGAATCATGAGAAGTTGTATTTCAACAACATGATCAATTTCTACATGCCCCCGGAGGGAGACGAATCGGCCGCCTTTGACCCCCAGCTTGACGTCTCATTCGGGTGGGACAGGAATGGAATCGGACTGATAAACGGCGTTACCTATCCATTGGGTTACACCGGCGAAGCATTCCTCGAGAGCCCGGTGCGTTCTACAGACGGCCTGGATAACGACGAGGACGGGATCACTGACGAGTCGAGGTTTACCGGACCGGGAACGCTAATCGAAGGCCAGGACGCGATAAAGAGCTACGTCCAGGCGAATTTCAATGTCGATAACTTCATTCGCTTCTACGGTCAGGATGGCGCCTCCACGATCGACGAGGTGCTCGAACAAAGGTTACCCTATCAACGGGGCGTCTGGTGGACCGGTGACGAGAACCTGGACTGGGTCGGCCTTCAGGACGATAACGGAAACGGCGTTTACGACGTCGGAGAATTGCTCTTCAACGACGTTGGCCTGGACGGCGTTGGGCCGAACGATCTGGACTATCCGGGACCGGACAACGGAGAGGGCAACAGCCGTCCCGATTGCGTCATAGGGCAAGGATGTGAGCCGAACTTTGATCTCCTGGATGTGGACGAGTCCGACCAGATTGGTCTGACCGGTTTTGACCTGGGGAATCGTTCATTCTATAGCGCCGGGGGAAACATGATTCACGATTCCTGGATGTGGAATCGGATTGTGAATGTCGCACAATTCCCGCTCGGAACAGACCCTCAGTTTGTGGAAGACGCCGGGATCGAACCACTTCTCGTCTTTGCCTCCGGTCCTGTCACGCTTGGGCCAAATAGAACAGATTTCTTTTCGCTCGCATGGATGTTCGGAGTCGATCAGGATGACTTCCTGAGTAATCGAAGGCGGGCGCAGCGGATATACAAAGCCGACTATCAGTTCGCTACGCCACCTTTTTCCACAACACTGACAGCGATTCCGGGCGACGGGCAAGTCCATCTCAGCTGGGATGCGGTGCCCGTGAAGAGTTTCGACAGGTTCTCGCAAAGATTCGATTTCGAAGGATTCAAGCTTTACAAAGGCACCGACGAAAACCTGTCTGATGCGTTACTGGTGACGAACGTCTTCGGAACGCCCGTCTATAGAAAACCGATTGCACAGTGGGATCTGGATAACGGGATAATCGGGACGGTCGATGCCCAATTCGGTGAGTTGAAATACTTTCTTGGCTCCGATACAGGGCTCGAGTTCACCTACGTCGACAAAGACGTCAAGAATGGAATGACGTACTACTATGCGTTGGTGGCCTACGACCACGCGGACCTGGATCCCGAAGCCGGTGTGGTGGCGCCGACAGTCGACCCGCAGGAGAACGTGTTCAATTTCCGGCTGGACCGCACGGGCAAAGTTATAGAGGCGTCCAAGAACGCCGCGATCGTGACGCCGCAAACACTCCCAATTGGCCAGGTAGCGGGCTCGGCGAACGAGGATCTCTCGAGTCCATCGGGGACGTTGTCGGAAAAATTTGATGATCCTCTGGGGACCGGGAGCATCTCTGTCAGATTGCTCGATTCAGATCGCGCCAAGTTGGATCATGCGTATCGCCTGTCATTCACGTCTGTCACGACGCCCGCCTCCAATCCGGTGATGTACAAGACCTCTGGTTACAAGCTGGAGGATCTGACCAGCGGAGAGATACTGGAGGAGAAAAGTACAGAGCAACTCGAACCCACACGCATCGTCGATGGCTTCACCGTCGAGATCGTCAATCACGACATTGAGATTGATCTCGACAGGTCCGGTTGGAAATCGAAGGCCGGCAATACCGACGAGTACTCGCTCGATCCCGGGGAGGTAGACGGCTACTCGACCAACTGGGTCGCAACCATTGAACCCTCACGTAATGAGTTCACAGCCTCTCCGTACGACTTTTTGTTGGAATGGACTGACCAACCTGAAAGTATCGGACCCTTTCCTGGAGGCTACATCAGGGCCGAGCTCCCAATCACGTGCAGGATTCTCTCTACCGATGCCTCATGTAGGTTGATGGTTCGAGATGTAGACAAATCCGGGGACTACGACCCCGGTGATGCCATTACTGTATACTTTTCATCCGGCTTCTTACATCCAAGGCGAGTCCGATTTGCCGTAACGTTCCAACCAGATGGTGAGAGTGTTCCGCCTTCGCCGGGCGACCAATTCTATGTCCATCAGCGACGGTCCTATCACGAGGGAGACTACTTCGACTTCACGATCAGACCGGCATCAGTTGATGTTGAAAGAGCGGTAGATGAGTTGGACAAGATTGCCGTCGTCCCCAATCCATATGTCGGCGCTTCCGCCTTCGAACCGCGGTCTGTCCTCACGGGTCGAGGTGAGCGACGAGTGCAATTCATCCATCTGCCCCAGACGTGTACAATCAGCATCTTCAACCTGCGGGGTGAGCTCATTCGGACGTTGGAGCATTTCGGGTCCTCAACGGAGGGTGCTCTATTCTGGGATCTTTTGACGGACGGTGGCCAGGAGATTGCGTTCGGTACATACTTCTATCATGTCGAAGCACCGGATATTGGCGAGACGACAGGGAAGTTCTCAATAGTAAAATAGCGGTACTTGTGAATGATCCGCAGGGCGATCCTTCACGTCTTGTTTGCATGCGCCGTTGCGGGACTCTGCTTCGGCCAGGCCGGGATAGACAATCGCATCGTCGCCGAAGTCGAGGGAATCTCCATCTCGGTACAGCGATTCAAGGGGACCTACGTCCAGTACCTCATCCGCACTGGCAGCGACGATACGAGGGAGAATCGATACCGGCATCTTGACAACCTGATATCAACGTATTTACTGGGGCTTGAGGCAGAGCGGTTGGGGCTCGGTGAATCCGAGGAGGTTCGCGTCTATGTGGAGCGACAAACCAAGCGCATAATGGGGAGCCGGTATGTGGAGGTGACCTTTACGGAGCAGCTTCCCCAGCCCACCGACGAAGAGCTCCGGGAAGCCTTCAAAAAGAGCAAGGAAACGCGGATCGTGCGGCACCTGTTATTCAAGACGTTCGATGACGCCCGGATTGCCTATGAAGAGCTGCAGAATGGTGCGGACTTTTTGAGATTGGCTATCGAAAACACGGGTGTACAGGATTCCACCGCCGGCCTGATTGGAGAGATTGGGTATTGGGGCGGCGACGACGCGTTCACTGAAGCCGCTTTCTCGCTCGACCTGGACTCGGTCTCCACACCCGTACGCTCCGGCATCGGCTGGCACATCATTCGCGCTGAGAATCGCCTCTATGATCCGCTGCTCACGGAGGATGAGTACCAACTTCGAAAAGAGCATCTGCGATTTCAAACGCGTCGGAGACGCTATATCATTGAGGGCGACCGCTACGTCCGCACACAGATGGAAGCGCTGAACGTTCGGGTCAATGCCCCGGTGATAAATGCCGTCCATGAGGCACTGAATGATGCAGTAGCACCGGACGAACCGTCCAAACGGGTAACGGTGACGTCGTCCGAAGTGGCTGTTGTAAGTGAAGGCTTGTCCAAGGACGCCATTCTCCTTGAGTACTCGATGGATGGCGAGCGCCGGCAGTACTTGTTTCGAGACTACCTGGCATGGCTGGATGGGCTACCCTTTCAGGAAGCCATCCAAAGCACCGAAGCCTCCGTGGGGCGGGCACTCCGGAACGACGTGCTGGCATCTCGAGGTTTCGCAATGGGCCTGGATCGAGAACCGTTCGTTGCGGACGAGATTCGCTACTACCAATTGGTCTACCTGGCCAATGCCGCTGCGCGGGCACTTCGAAACCATGAAGGGATTGAGCCTACCGAGGAGCAGATCAGGAATGCTTTTGAACAGGCCGGAATGGGAGAAACAACCAGGGTCATGGCCGATTACTGGAGTGTGCACCTAACTTCATACGAGCAGGCCGTACAAGCTCAGGAGAGGATTTCCGCCGGCGTTGACGCGGAAGCCTTTGATGGATTTTTGAGATTCGAGGCTGCGGATATCACCAGCGGAGGGGGCCTGATGCATCACCTGCGTACCATTCCTCTCGGTCGCCCCATACTTCTGGGCGCCGGCGGGGGCGACTGGTACGTCGTTGAAGTCGTTCGGCGGACCTCAGAGACGGTGGATCTGGATGAACGACGCGAAGTGATCGTGGGCGAATTGACCAAGCATCTTCCACTCGCGATGGCGCTGGAGGACCTGCGAGAGAAAGCAGTCATTCAAATCCACACCAACACGTTTGAGAAATGGTTGCAGGAGGATGGGCTTGACTAGGATTCGGCGCCTGCAGTAACCTGACTGCGCACCCGTGAGTCCGGGACCGAGCACAACATCAGAGGCGTCCGGAATGTTGACGACGGGCGACAGTAGCTACAGAAACGCAAAACCATTAAACAACAAAGGGTGGGTGACATGAGGGCAACACTTATTGTGTGCACTATGATGCTTCTGTCCGGGTGTGGGCAAGGCAGTGCCGAGAGCGTTCTGTTTCAGGATAGTTTTGGCGCCGATTCCCAGGGTGAGTATGTCGAGAATGTTCTCCAGCTACCTCCACCCGAAGGACTTGGTTTTACAGGCTATGTGCTGCCTGGCGGTCATGTACCACTGAACTGGACGCACAGTGATGAGCTCGACCTGCGCGATCCCAAGAAAGGATTCTGGGTCATTCCCCCCGATTCAGGCTACATGGAGCAGGGTGGGCGATCCCACAACTCGGTGCTTTTTGCGAAGACACCCGTTCCGGAGGACGTAGAGAGCATCGATATCAGTTTCATGCAATACCGATCTGACAATGATCCTATCATGTTCGTCTTCGGCGCCACCGAACCCGTCTGGGATCGGGGCTGGGAGTTCGGATACATGACCCAGGTTCCTGATACCGACTCAACGACCACCGATGCCTATGTATCGGGAATTGCGGGAGATACGATTATTGTCGCCGGGGCGGCATTTCAGAAGGAATGGGCCAGTCACCGAATCCAAATCAGGGGTTCGAATCTGAGATGGACCATCAATGAGCTTGTCCTTGTCGATGACACGATCACTGAACCGATTTCGGGCTACTTCGGAATCAGGCAGAAATATGAACGAGGGACGAGGTATGACGACTTTCAGATAACACTGAATCCGAGGTAGAGTCCAGGCACAGTCTATGGAGCTTTATGTGCGAACCGGTCAACCACATCCGGGGATGGAGACATGAGAGGAACACACCTGATTTCAGGCCCTTATCTCAAGGTTTATTCATTTGAGAGCTCTGCCTTCACAAGCTGCTCAAGCGGACAACCAGTGGAGGCGGGCTGTCTCAGAGAGGAGGTGTTTCCACTGAGCGACACTGAAAAACAGAAGAGCAGAGAATGAAAGAGCTAAGGCCCGATAAATCTTCAGACGTTCGTTGGGCTCCCAAAACATTGCGGTCGCGACTGCTATTTGTCGGACCGGGGCTCGTGATTGCAGCAGGTGTGGTGGGGTCGGGCGAGCTTGTCGGTACGACCAAGGTAGGTGCGTTGGCTGGCTACATGCTGTTGTGGCTGATTATCATCGGCTGTCTGGTAAAGACGCCGATTCAGGTCGAGCTGGCACGCTATGCAATTTCGACCGGGCAGGGAACCATGGCCCTCCTGGCCGGCTTGCGCGGACCACGCATCATGAGATTGAATCTGGTTATGTGGTTCTGGCTGATAATGATGGTGGCGGTCATTATCCAGTTGGGCGGCATTGTCCATGGTGTCGGGCAGAGTGCCGCAATAGCACTGCCACTCACGGGAGACTACAATGAACTGCTGGCAGCCCAGGATAGCTGGGACGCTGCAGCAGTTCAATCCGGGATGGATAGTATGCTTGAGTCGCGCCCGACAGGATTTACCTGGGACGATGTGATTTGGGCTACCCTGGCAACGGCGCTAACGATGCTCCTGCTTGTGCGTGGACGCTACCGTCTGATCGAGCGCATGGCCATGATCCTGGTTGGTTTGTTCACGCTAGCAACCCTGTTCTGTCTGGCAGCACTTCAGTTACAGACCGAATGGGCAATATCCTGGGCTGACATCGGATCGGGACTGAGTTTCCGTATCCCACCGGTGGTTGAGGGGCTTACCAGATCTCCGGTTGCGGCCGTTCTGGCAACATTTGGCATCATAGGTATGGCGGCAACCGACCTGATCGCATATCCATACTTCTGCGTTGAAAAAGGATACGCGAAATGGACCGGAAAGCGTGACGATTCGGATGTCTGGGCCAAGCGTGCGCGTGGCTGGCTGAATGTTGTGCGTCTGGATGCGTTCGCCGCTGCTGCAGCTTTCACCATCGGCACGGTTGCATTCTATCTGCTCGGGGCCTCAGTGCTTCACCCGCAAGGACTCGATCCAGTGGGCGAGCAAATGATCCCGACTCTGGCAAAGACCTATCAGCCGGTATACGGCACGTTAGGGGTTTGGCTGTTTCTAATGGGTGCGATAGCAGTGCTATACAGCACCTTATTTGTCTCTCCAGCCGGACATGCTCGCGTTTGCGCGGATGCCTTGCGCGTTGCGGGCGTGGGTGCGAAAACCGACGAGACCAAAGATTGGTGGGTGCGCCAGTTCAGTTGGCTTTTCCCGTTAATTGGTTTGGTGTCCATGCTGATCATTCGCAGACCGGTCTTTCTGATCCTGGCGGCCGGGATTTTTCAGAGCATGATGCTTCCGATCGTGGCCGTTGTCGCTGTTGCCTTTCGCCATCGCACCTGCGACAAGCGGATCCTGCCGGGGCGGGCCTGGGATGTTTTTTTAGTGACATGCGTTCTGATTCTGGTTGTCATGGGCGTCTGGGCGGTCGGGGATCGCATCCTGGATGTCTTTTGAACTGAAAAACCAGGAAAATCAGCCCGCCTTATCCCCGGCGAAGAACGGGTCCAAGAATGCGGAGAAGGCGACACGATCTGGGGCTTGATGTCCGTCATTACCTGGAGCGCGCGTTCGAAATCCCTGCTGATGCCATCTGTGATTACACCGAGTTTGACCATGTGCCTATATTTTGTTACAGCCTTCTGAACAAAAGCCGGTCGCGCTACCAGTGCACTTCCACGCCGGCAAGTTGCTCAAGCACCTTCACAACCGACCAGTTGTCTTCCTCTGGAAACAACGAAATGCCCGACTGAAATAGTTCGTGTGCAGTGCTCGTGGTGAACATCGCCACCCCTTGCTCCCTGGCCATCGCCATCGTGATGCCCAAGTCCTTATACACCGTTGTGATCTGGCTGCCGGTATCCTTGAAGGTGCGGTCCATGATGCGCTTCATGCAATCGTCGATCAGAGGGCTGCGCACGGCGCTGGCCGTAAACACTTCATACATCGTCTTCCCGTCGACGCCGGCCTTGGCCCCCAACACCAGCGATTCGAAGAGCGCCGTGAACGTGCAGCCGATCAATCCCTGAAGCGTTGCCTTGACCATCTGCCCTCCGCCAATCTCCTCACCCACGTGAAAGATATGCTCGCCGACTGCCTGCAAGACATCTTGCTGGGCTCCGAAAACTGCTTTCTTCGCTGCTGCCATCATGGCTAGCGTGCCTGCCTCGGCCCCAAACCGCCCCCCACTAACAGGGGAATCGATCAGATGGATGCCTTTCGACTCCAGGGGGGCGATCAACGCCTGGATTTCAGCTGGCTGGATGGTCGCCGACACGATAACGGTCTTCCCTGGATCCATACTCGCCAGCAATCCCTGCTCGCCAAGCACCACGTCTTGCACCTGAGAACCGTTCATGACCATCACAAACACAACATCCGTCGTCGCCCCGATGTCGGCCACACTTTCGGCCGCATTACCGCCGGCCTCCACCAACATCGTCTTGCGTTGGTCGCGAAGATCGAAACCACTCGTGTCAAAGCCCGCCTTGACCAGGTTCTTGGCCATCGCGAGTCCCATATCACCGAGTCCAACGATACCTACTGTCTTCATATGTTCGTACAAGCGAGAAAATGTTCAACAAAGCCTCAATATGCGTCACGCCGCCCACAAGAGTTAATGAAACACGAACAGACGAACGAAGCAAGATCCACAATGAAAAGCCGTTCGTCGTTCGATCATGCGCTTGAATTGATTGAGGCCAGTGGAGGCCATGTTGAGGGCGATACGGTTCGAATACCGATTCAACAGCCCCAAAGGGTTCTGCTGGAGGTGAACTTCGAGGGCGTATTTGCACTCCGTAGGCGAGTAGCACTCAGTCTTTCCGAACAATGATTGCGATGCGCCGTGAGATGTACGATCTTGTTGCCCGCACTTTTTGACAACAGCCGGCACCATGACAAGGCGAATCGTCGTCAAAATAGGAACAAGCGTGCTTACCGCTGGAACCAGGCGGCTCAACCATGCTCGGATGCTTGAGATCGTTCGGCAGTGCGCCGCGCTCCACCAGGAAGGTCACGAGCTTATCGTATGTACCTCCGGGGCCATTGCCGCCGGAAGCGAGCGGCTCCGTATGTCCAGCCAGCCCGACTCGTTGGCCGAAAAGCAGATGCTGGCGGCCGTCGGGCAAAGCAGGCTTATGGAAATCTGGGAGCAACTTTTTACGCAGTTCGATATCCATGTCGGCCAGATGCTCCTTACCCGGGCGGATGTGGAGGATCGCCACCGGTTCCTGAATGCTCGCGATACGCTACGCACCCTGCTCGAACACCAGATCATTCCGGTCATCAACGAGAACGATGCCGTAGCTACTGCCGAGATTCGCGTGGGAGACAATGATAACCTGTCCGCATTGTGCGTCCTGCTTGCGGAGGCGGATCTGCTGATTCTACTCAGCGATCAGCAGGGGCTGTTCACAGCAGATCCCCGGACCAGTCCGGAAGCAGAACTCATTGCGGAAGTAGACGATATCGATTCCGACCTGCATGCGGTAGCCGGAGAAAGCAAATCCGGCCTGGGCATCGGGGGCATGAAAACGAAACTGGACGCGGCCGACATGGCCCGGCGCGCCGGCGCCCAGGTGGTCATTGCGGCAGGCGATGCCCCTGACGTGATTCTACGCATTGTGGCGGGAGAACAGATCGGCACCCGTTTCCCGGCTTTCGATACCCCGGTCGGAAACCGCAAACGATGGATTCTGGGAGGCGCCGGCGCCTCCGGAACCGTCGTGATCGACAAAGGAGCCGCGATGGCATTGTCCAACGGAGGGGGCAGCCTCCTGCCGGCAGGAATCATTCACGTGCACGGCTCGTTCGAGCGTGGTGACGTCGTGCGGGTTACAGGCCCCGACCAGACGAACCTTGGCCGAGGTGTTGTGCGGTATGACAGTACGGACGTAAACCGCATCAAGGGATTACAATCCGATTGCATCCACGAGACCCTTGGCTATGCGTATGGCCCCGTCGTCATCCACCGCGATGATCTGATTCTTATGTAACCACCTGCGGTCGGCAGCAGGCCCGTGTATACCCGAACGTACACTCCACATTTCATAATACATTCATGCTTGTCGAAGAAATGATCTCCGTGCAAAAAATGGGGGAGAAGGCGAAGGCTGCGAGCCGTTCGCTGGCCACGTTGGGCACAGAGGCAAAAAATGTGGCGCTGGCCGCCATCGCGGACGAACTGGAATCCGCCTCCGCTGAGATTCTCCGGGAAAATGCACTGGATATACAAGACGGGCGAGAGGCCGGGTTGTCCGAGGCTATTCTCGACCGTCTGCTGCTCAATGAAAAACGCCTTGGCGATCTGGCGAACGATGTCCGTTCCGTGATCGATCTGCCGGACCCTGTCGGCGTCGAGTTCGAAAGCCGCGTGCTCCCGAACGGTATGCGGCTCGTCAAGCGCCGGATACCCCTCGGTGTCGTGGGCGTGATTTATGAAGCCCGCCCGAACGTAACCATCGACATCGCGTCCCTGTGCCTTAAAACAAGCAATGCCGTGATTCTTCGCGGGGGCAAGGAAACCCTGCGAAGCAATCTTGCCCTTGTCGCAGTCATCCGGCAGGCACTGGAAAAAACAGGAGTAACCCCTGACGCCGTGCAATACATTGGCGATCCCGACCGGGCCCTTGTTGAAGAATTGCTTCGACTGGATAACGCTGTCGATATGATCATTCCCCGAGGAGGCGCCGGGTTGCACAGGCTATGTCTGGAGAAAAGCACCATACCGGTCATTACGGGGGGGATGGGCGTATGCCACGTTTTTGTAGATGAATCGGCCGACCTGGAGAGGGCGGAGGACATCGTGGAAAACGCAAAGGTGCAACGTCCCAGCGTATGCAACGCACTGGACACCCTGCTCATACACAGAAAAGTAGCCCATGCCTTTTTACCGCCCCTGGCGAAGCGCCTTCATGCACACGGGGTAACGTTTCATGCAGATCCGGAAGCGCTGCGTATCCTCGAACAGACAGGGGGCATTGCGTGCCAGGCTGCGCAACCCGGCGATTTCGATCAGGAGTGGATGGCGCTGATACTGAACGTCCGTATCGTGGACGGCGTGGACGGCGCCATCGAACACATACAGGACCACGGGACAGCCCACTCGGACAGCATTCTGACCAACGATTGGGATCGCGCAAACACGTTCATCGACCGCATCGACTCGGCAGCGGTATTCGTCAACGCGAGCACGCGATTCTCGGACGGCGGCCAGTTCGGGCTGGGCGCCGAAGTGGCCGTGAGCACGCAAAAACTGCATGCCCGCGGCCCGATGGGACTCGAGGAGCTAACGAGCTACAAGTGGATCGGTATCGGGAAAGGGCACATCCGGGGTTAACCCGCCTGGAGCGTCGCGGCAAGCGTGATGTTTGCCCCCTGGAATAACTGCGAGACCGGACAATTGGATCTTACCCCCTCGGCCAGTTCCTGAAAAGTCGATTCGTCGATACCCGGCACGTCGGCCTCGATCGTCAGATCGATCTGCGAAATAGCGATACCTCCTTCCACTTTTACCAGATGCACGCCCGCAACCGTATGTACCCGGTTTGGCGTATATCCTGCCTTCGCCAGTTCGTTCGAAAGCGCCATCGAGACACATCCTGCGTGGCCGGCGGCAAGGAGTTCTTCCGGATTCGTTCCGGCGCCATCTTCAACACGGGAAGCAAAGGAATACGGTACGTGCTCGTTCAGAACCGTCACTTTACCTTCTCCATTCAGTAAGTCGCCTTGCCAAACGGCCTCGGCTGTACGTACAAGCATGATCTATCGTGGAATGTTTAATGGAATCACGTTCGGAATGTGTAAAAGATACTCTGATTAAAATCGCTTCGATCAGAGTATCCTTATAATATACGCACTCCCCGCAACGCATTTCCCCGTAAAATTCAGGAAAAAACACGCTGTAGAAACCTCTTTCCCAATGTTCGAAAAAAAGACCGGAGCAGAAACCGTACGCTGGAATCTCGCCGACTTGTACCCATCGGAGGATTTGCTGGAAACAGATCTTGCGCAAGTGCTCTCCGATGCGGAGGCCTTTGCAACCGCCTGGCGCGGCAAAGTGGCAAGCCTGGCGCCGGGCGACATGGCCCGCGCGCTTGAACAACTGGAGGCTATTCAGGACCGGATAGGCAAGGCATATACCTATGCTTTCTTACAATGGGCTACGGACACCGGCGACGAACGGCGGGGGGCATTGCTCCAGCATGTCCGCGAGGCGTATACCCGCACCCTGCAGCAACTCATTTTTTTCGGGCTGGAATGGGGCAAAACCGACGACGGGCATGCAACCGCCCTGATCGCTTCCGAAGAACTTTCGGGATACCGCCATTATCTCGAAGTGGAGCGACTGCAGAGGGACTACCTGCTCACGGAGCCGGAAGAAAAGATATTGGCCGAAAAAGCCGTAACGGGGCGGGGGGCCTGGAACCGCTTCTTCGACGAACTGCTTGGCGCTGCCCGTTTCCGAATGAACGGAGAAGACAAAACCGAGCAGGAAGTGCTGTCCATGTTGCACGAACCGGATCGCCCGCTGCGCAAGCAGGCTGCCTTGGCCCTTACGGAAGGGCT
The DNA here is from genome assembly GCA_009839485.1 of Bacteroidetes bacterium SB0662_bin_6. Lineage (NCBI taxonomy): Bacteria > Pseudomonadati > Bacteroidota > Bacteroidetes bacterium SB0662_bin_6. The sequence goes on along the minus strand of VXPQ01000046.1, from coordinate 65,746 downwards.
TGTAACCCATCGCCGCTCGCTCACCTGTGTTTTCAATACGATCCTTGCGGACAAGGCGCTGGATGACCGGCTTCGCGGCTATGAGACGTGGCTGTCCGAGCGGAATCTGTCCAACGAAGTACAGGCCGAGACCGTGGAAGCGCTCATTGAGGCGGTAAGTTCAAAGTATGGCCTGGTGGCCCGTTTTTATCGCCTGAAACGCAATCTGTTGGGGTACGACGAATTGTTTGATTACGACCGGTATGCCCCTGTTGGCGAATCCGATCGACAGTACAGCTGGGAAGAGGCGCGCGAGATCGTATCCACGGCCTACCACGCATTCCATCCCCGGATGGGAAGCATCGCAGATCTTTTCTTCGACCGTAACTGGATCGACGCCCCGCCGACTCCGGGCAAGCGGGGAGGCGCCTTCAGCCACGGGGCCGTCCCGAGCGCTCATCCCTACATCCTTCTGAACTTTGCAGGCAGAGCCCGCGACGTGCAGACGCTGGCGCATGAACTTGGCCATGGTATCCACCAGTATCTGGCAAGGAAACAAGGGGTCTTACAGGCCGATACGCCTTTGACCACTGCCGAGACCGCATCGGTCTTCGGCGAGATGATCGTGTTCCGGGAAATGCTTGCCCATGAGCAAAACACCGGCAACCGCCTCGCCATGCTCGTCGGCAAAATAGACGATACGGTCGCCACCGTATTCCGGCAAGTCGCCATGAACCGGTTCGAGCATGCCATCCATACGGAGCGCCGGGAACGCGGAGAACTCAGCACCGATCGATTCGCTGATCTCTGGATGCAAACCCAGGAGAAGATGTTCGAGGGCAGCGTAACGCTGGGAGATCATTACCGGCACTGGTGGAGCTACATCCCGCACTTTATTCATACGCCGGGCTATGTGTATGCCTATGCCTTCGGAGAATTGCTCGTGCTTGCGCTGTACGCCCGATATCTTGAGGAGCCAAAGGATTTCCCGGATCGGTACATCGCCCTGCTGGAAGCGGGTGGGTCGGACTGGCCGCATGTACTTGCGGCAAGAATGGGTATCGATCTGCAGGATCCGGCTTTATGGAACGCCGGACTGGCAGCCATCGAGAACCTGATTACGGAAGCGGAAAACCTGACTCAGAGCTTGTCTTAGGGTCTGTTAGCACTATGCAGGGGAGCTCATCCCTCATCTTCTACCGTGCCGAGATGTCCACAAGTTCGCGGGGCAGGGTAGTCAGCGTATCGACACCGTCTTCGGTAACCGCCACGATATCTTCGATCCGGGCCCCGGCGACCCCGTCCAGATAGATCCCGGGTTCGATCGTGAAGGTCATGCCGGGACGCAGAAGCATCGGATTACCGTCCCGGATATACGGCGCCTCGTGTATTTCCAGACCCACGCCGTGCCCGGTTCGGTGCACGAAGCGCTCCCCGAAACCGGCCTTTTCAATCACGGCGCGGGCGGCGCGGTCCACCTCCGAGACAGGCACGCCCGGCCCCGCAGCCTGCGCTGCCGCTTGCCGGGCACGGGCGACCACCTCAACGATATGCCGGGCGTCATTTCCTGGATCGCCATACGCGAACATGCGCGTCATATCGGAAAAATAGCCTTCCACGTTCGCCCCCCAGTCGCACAAAATCAGTTCTCCGGAGCGCAGGGCGCGGTCGCCCGGAGCCGCATGAGGGTTTGCCGAGGAAGGACCAAAGGCCACAATGGGGGGGAAGGGGATTTCGGGGGCACAGCCTGTATCCAGAAGCCGTGCGGTCAGACGGGAGGCCGCTTCCCGCTCGGTGATGCCCGGCGCTATGGTGGAAAGCAGGCGCCGCATGGCGTCTTCGGCCACCTGCACAGCGCTCCGCATCTTTTCGATCTCGTGCGCATCCTTGCATATGCGCAAGGCGGCAAGGGCTTCGTGCCCATCCGGATACGCGGATTCCGGCATCGTTTCCCGGAGCATACGGAGTTCGAGCACACGCATGCTCCCGGGTTCGATTCCGATCCGTTGCCCATCCAGTCCGCCCGCACGGGAGGCCTCCCGAAACGCCTCCGGCCAAATGGAAGGATCCTCCCCATAGGTGCAAACACATATATCCATAGGAAATCCGCCCAGTTTGCCTTCCTCGAGCTCCGGAATAACAAATACCGGAGCGCCGTGCTGCCGGAAAAACGCGACGGTCGGACGCTCGCTCAAGTGAAAATCCAGCCCGGTGAGATACATGAGTGAGGCGCCGGGAACGACGGCAAGAGCATGCAAATCGAGACGCGCCAGTTCGCGCGCAAGGGCGCATTGACGAGCCGGGAAGGGAGATTCGGACATCGCGTCTTCCTGAAATAGGGAATTCCGGTGAAGCGCCTCTGCGGCTTTGCGAAAAAGGGAGGTGGTACCTACTTTAATAAGATAGGGGTTTTGACGCCACCATTATTTTCGTGCTTGCTGTGTTAAAAGCCACATAAGGCAATACCTTCCCCCATGACATTTTACGCACTTGGCATCAATTATCTGCGTGCGCCGATAGAGGTCCGCGAATCCTTCGCATCAGGCTGGGAAGAGGGGCATGGATTATACCGGAATATCTCCCTGAATCCGGATTCCGAACTCGTCCTGCTCTCCACCTGCAATCGTACGGAAGCCTACCTGTATGGCACGGAAGAAGACGTGCGAAGCGTCCGGGAAGCGTTTGAGAAGCATGCCGGCCGTACATGGCCGGAAGACCTGTCGTTTCTCTACCGGGACGAACAGGCGATCCGGCATATTTTCGAGGTAGCCGCCGGCATGAAATCGCTGATACCGGGCGATCTGCATATCTATTTCCAGTTGAAGGAAGCATATGGCGTAGCGGTGGGACAGGATTGTGTAAACACCACCATGCACCGCCTGCTGCACACTGCATTCCGAACCGCAAAGCGGGTTATCAACGAGACCGATCTCTCGCAAAACAATGCCTCCATACCTGTTCGGGCCGCAGAAGTCATCAAGTCGCGTTACATTCGCGGCCGTGCCTCAAAAAGCGGGGAGGCCCGAAGAGAGGGCCCCAACGCCCCGACCGTGTTGATCGTCGGCGCCGGGCGCATAGGAAAAGAAGCAGGGGAAGCGCTCCGGATGCTGGGCATACAGCATGTTTCGTTTACAAACCGATCGGAGGAGCGGGCCCGTGAAGCAGCCGATCGCTATCGGGCCCACTACGTCCCCTGGGAAGATCGCCATATTGCAGCGGCCCGGGCGGACACGGTCATTGTAGCGACATCGGCTCCGGTGCCGGTGTTGCATTGTGCGGAGTTTTCCCCGGAAGCGGGAAATACACCGACCCTGATTATCGATATTTCCGTACCGCGTGGCGTGGAAGAGCAAATCGGCGCACTGCCCGGTATGGAACTCATTACTATAGACCAGTTAGGAAAAGCCGAGAAAAGAACCCGGGAAATGCTTCAATCCTCTCTGGAGAACTCGGGCGGGATCGTCGACGAGATGATCAGCGAGTTCGTTTCCTGGGTGTTCCTTCATCAATCGTTGCAACCGGCCATTCAGACGATCGCGGAGACGTTCGAAACAATCCGGATGCAGGAAGTGGGCAAATACAGTCAGCAGTTTTCGGAAAAGGACCGGGATCAACTAGATCGTCTTACCCGCTCGATTGTGCAGAAACTGCTTGCCGTACCTGTCGTGCGCCTTAAAAGTGTCGACCCCGAACGCATCGATTTTGCCCATGGAGTACGTCTGCTCCAGCATCTTTTCCTGCGGCAGGATTGCGACGACGAGGAGGTAGCCGCTGCATCGAACATCTCCTTATCTGGCGCAGTTGAGCAGGAAGTATCCCGCGAAAACTGCCCCGTAGACGCTCCGCATTCCGACCAGCTTCTTCAGGATGTGGAGCGTACACTCAGCGATGCGTTACGGATTTCTTCCCGGGATCCGGATACCATCCGCCATGAGTCGTAACAGCCTGTCTCCCTCTGTTCGTCATACTACTCCATTGGTGGTTGGAACAAGGGGAAGCCCCCTTGCACGGCGGCAGGCAGCCATCGTTCGTAACAGGCTCAGAACGCAAGGATATCCCGTTGAACTGCGCGAGATCAAAACGACGGGCGATCGTATCCTCGACATACCGCTTGCCGGCATAGGCAGTCAGGCGCTTTTTACGAAGGAACTGGATGAGGCCCTGCTGGACGGCTCCATTGATCTTGCCGTACACTCCCTGAAAGACTGGCCCACGGAGATGCCTGCCGGCCTGGTCATCGGCGCGGTAAGCAAACGGGAAGACCCGGCGGATGTGTTCGTTGGCCGTCCGGGATATTCCGGAGGACTCGCAGACCTGCCTGAAGGAGCTGTACTGGCAACTTCCTCTCCCAGAAGACAAGCGCAATTACTGGCCTGGCGTTCCGATTTGCACATGGAGCCGGTTCGCGGCAATGTCGGCACGCGCCTTCGCAAATTGGCGGAGGGTGCGTGGACCGGCCTCGTGCTGGCGGCAGCCGGACTGAAACGGCTCGATATGGAGGAACACATCACGGAGCGTATCCCTCCGGATATCATGCTTCCCGCAGTGGGACAGGGAGCATTGGCTGTCGTTTGCAGAGACCGGGACGAGAACATCCGGGCACTGCTCCAGGAAACCGTACACGATGCGCACACGTCGTGCGAAGTGCTCGCGGAAAGGGCCTTCCTTCACACGCTTCGGGGGGGGTGTTCCATCCCCGCCGGCGCATGGGGCCGCGTGCGTGGCGACCGGCTTATCCTCGAGGGATGCGTGGCATCGCCGGACGGCAGACAAATCTGCCGCGGGCAGCGGACGGGTCCCGCCTCCGAAGGCGAAACCATCGGCGCCGAACTCGCAAACGAGCTGCTGGGGCAGGGGGGCAGACGCATCCTGAAGGAACTTCGTAATCCGGGTGCGTGATGAGAAATACGGTGCTCTTGCTGCGCTCCGGCGACGAACCCTCCGAAGATATTCCCGGCCGGGAGACATCCTGCGCCTGGGAAAAGGCCCTCTGTGACGCCGGTTTCGATACGCATACCCTGCCGGTACTCAGGTTCGAGTATGCAAAGCAGGATGAACTGTACAAATTTCTGAAACATCCGGACCGGTATACAGGACTGATTTTCACCAGTCCGCGAGCGGTGGAGGCATTCAGCAGGGCGTTTCCCGGAACCGGCGATACGGGCTGGGAAAACAAGGTCCTGTTTGCGGTTGGACCACGCACCGCTGCCGCCATACGTTCCCTCGGTTACGAACCGGAAGGGGAGCGCACCGGGTCTGCGGAACAGCTAGCAGCATATATCCTGAAGCGACACACAGAGGGCACATTGCTTTTTCTATGCGGGGACCGAAGACGGGATGCGTTGCCCTCTCTCTTGCATGAGGCCGGCATCCGCACGGAAGAAATCGTTGCCTACCGAACCCGCTTGTGTACGCTGCACGTATGGCCCGGCGATAAAAAACCAGACTGGGTGGTGTTTTTCAGCCCCTCCAGCCTGGAAGCAATTCTGGAATCCCCGGAGATATCTATGGAAAGTATCTCCATCGCCGCCATCGGATCCGTCACGGCAGAGGCTGTGCGCGCCCACGGCTTCCGGGTACGCGCCACCGCGCACGAACCCACCCCCGAAGCGCTTGCGTTGGCCCTTCAGGGAGCGTAGGGCCTGTTGAAGAGCATCTCCTATGGAGATACCGCAATCACCGCATCCAACTCCTCACGAAATGCCCGGGCGGCCCTGGCGGGGTTCTCCGCTGTCGTCACTGCCGTCATGACAGCCACGCCGTGGGCTCCGGCCCGAATCACGGGTCCAATGCGTTCCACGGAAATCCCTGCGATTGCAAGGACGGGAATACGCACCGCCGCACAGACCTGCGCCAGATTCGCCAACCCCTTCACCGGGGCCGGGTTGTCCTTGCTGGTTGTAGGAAATACAGGGCCGAATCCTACATAATCGACGCCTGCTTCCTGCATCGCCAGCGCCTCTTCGACGGTAGTGGCCGTACCCCCTATGATTGCTTCCGGGCCCAGAATACGCCGTGCGTCCCGGACAGGAAAATCCTGTTGTCCAAGATGTATGCCATCGGCCCGGCAAGCCAGCGCAACGTCAAGGCGGTCGTTGACAAGAAACGGCACACCCTGCTCCCGGCAAACGGACGCGGCCTGCCTCGCCTCCACCAGCATATCTCGTACGAGGCCCGATTTTTGTCTGAACTGAATCGTATCGGCGCCGCCCTCTGAGGCAAAACGGGCAAGCTCCGCATGACTGAACCGTTGCTGGAAGCGAAGGTCCGTCAACACATGAAATCGTCCGACACGCTTGTTCATGACACAAATTGCATGGCAGGACAGCCCATGCGCTCCCGGATGATCAGCCCGAGTTCGGGCTGCAGGCAAAGGCCCGCGGCACAGGCAGGTCCATCATGGTTTTCAAACCCGGCGAGGCATGCATTACAAGGGGAATGGCATTGATCAGCGCAGCGACCGTGGCCGTATCTCCGAATATACCGCCGCGAACCACGAGATCAACCGGTGGATCGCCCACTACACGTACGGCATCACGGGGCTCTTCGGCGCCCACGAACATCTTCAGGTCCAGAGAAAGCAAGGGTTTGCCGCCCACATAGCCCGTGATGGAATGATGAATACCGGCTACGCTCCCCGGCGCCACCGTCAGAAACGGAGTGGATACCTCCGCCTCCGCCAATACAGGGTGCAGTTGTTCGTCCACCCGGTCGAGCGGCCAGCCGAGGCCTTTCGCCACAAAAAAAAGCGATTCCCTCAGGCCGATATGTCCGAATGCACCCGTCGCTTTTTTCTCCTCGAACGCCTTGACCGAAAGACCGGCCCCCACCTTGACCTGGAGCGGCATCCGGCGCTTTCCTGCATCCACCACACGCACGGCATGTACCTCCGATACGTCGCAGCACACACCGGTCGCCATGAGCGCCAGCGTATCCATAGCATAGCCGGGATTCACGCCCGTGCCCACAACGGCCACGCCGTGTTTCACCGCTTCCTTGTGCAAGGCGGCACTGCGTTCAGGGTGCCGATCGTACGAAAAAGCCAGTTCCTCCGTGGAAGAAACCACAGGAACGCCGGAATGAATGCATTCCTCGATCTGTCCATGCACATGGTCCAGAAAAGAAGAAGTCGTATGCAACACCACATCGGGGGTGGTCTCTGCGAGCGCGGCGACGGCATCCTCGCGGACGACGATCCCGGTAGGAAGGAGATCACCCCCCAGCAACTCCGCCACATCCCGGCCCGTTTTCTCCGGGGCTATATCCACAGCGCCTGCGAGGACAAGTTGACCCGTTTCCTGTTTGGTAAGAATCGAACGGATGCATGCCAACCCGATCGGACCGACACCATACTGAAGAACACGTACAGGAGACGACATAAGTGTACAGATTGTTTTATGAACTACGGACGAGGAGGCGCCACAATCATCGTGGCGTCTTTAAGCGTATTATGGAACAGGCTAATTCGTTGAATACCAATACCTTTTCCTCTAATCCATAAAGGGATAGGCAAAGTGCTGTGCAGGAGCAAAATTCTCTTTTACAACCCGGGGAGAAATCCAGCGTGTCAGATTCAACTGCGACCCTGCCTTGTCGTTGGTACCCGACTTGCGGGCGCCCCCAAACGGCTGCTGGCCGACCACGGCCCCTGTGGGCTTATCGTTGATATAGAAATTACCGGCGTTATCGATCAGTCGATCGGAGGTCTGCCGGATTGCATCCTGATCGGCGGCAAAAACAGCTCCGGTCAAGGCATACGACGAAGTTTTGTCCAATACGTCAAGCATATCCTCATAACGAGCATCCTCATACACAAACACCGGGACGACCGGTCCGAATATCTCTTCCCGCATCGTTTCGTGCATGGGGTCGCGCACCCGAAACACAGAAGGAGCGATAAAATACCCTTTCTCGTCGGAGTACGTGCCTCCATGTACGGTGTCTACATCCGGATCGGCATGCGCCCGGTCGATATATCCGGTGATGCGATCGAAGGAAGGCCGGTCGATCACCGCGTTGACGAAGTTCGAAAAATCCTCGACCGGCCCCGTTTTCACATCGTCGAGTTGTTGCGTCAACGCTTGCTCTATTTCCGGCCAAAGAGAGGCCGGCAGGTACACGCGCGAAGCAGCCGAACACTTCTGGCCCTGGTACTCGAAGCCGCCCCGCACGATCGCGGTGGCTACCGCGGCTGCGTGCGCCGAAGGATGCGCCACGATAAAATCCTTGCCCCCGGTTTCCCCGACGATGCGCGGGTAGGATCGGTATCTGTCGATATTTGCCCCGATCGTGCGCCACATATACTGAAACGTACCCGTAGAGCCGGTAAAATGCAGACCGGCAAGGTGTTCCGAGGCCAGTATGGGGGTGCCTATATCCGGGCCGTGGCCGGGAAGCATGTTGATCACACCCGGCGGCAAACCCGCCTCTTCGAGCAGTCGATACGTATACCAGGCCGACAGGAGGGCGGTGGTGGCCGGTTTCCATAGCGCCACATTGCCCATCAATACAGGGGCCGTGGGCAAATTGGCCTGGATCGCCGTAAAGTTGAAGGGGGTTATGGCGCTCACAAATCCCTCGAGCGCCCGGTACTCCATGCGATTGAGGATTCCCTCGGAAGAAAGGGGTTGATCTGCTATGATCCGCTCTGCATAGGCCGCATTGAACCGCCAGAAATCAATTGTTTCGCAGGCCGCATCAATTTCCGCCTGAAAAGCATTCTTGCTCTGGCCCAGCATCGTGGCCGCGTTCAACGTATCCCGCCAGGGACCGGAAAGCAGGTCGGCCGCCTTCCTGAAAACCCCGAGACGATCCGACCAGGGCAGGCGCATCCACTCCTCCCGGGCCTCCAGCGCACAGCGTATCGCCTCCGTCGTTTCCTCGGGGCCGCAAAGATGCGCCACGCCAAGAACACAGCCATGGTCGTGAGGCGCCCTGATTTCCACGGTTTTTCCCGTGCGCACCTCGCGCCCGCCGATAAGGGCCGGGATTTCGACCGTTTCACTGCGGAGCATTTTGAGTTTTTGCTGAAGACGGCTGCGCTCCTCGGAATCGGGGGCATAATCGAGCACGGGCTCGTTTTTCGGCAAGGGAATCTCCGGGATGGCAACGGAAGAATGCACGTGGTTCATGGTATCCTCTCCAGGATGAAGCAAGTGCGGCACAGGGAACAGGTATCTGGAGTAGCATACCCGCAGATTACCCGGAGGTTTTGATGCCGAACCCAAAAACGCGGTATCGCTGATTCGAGAACCGCCGCATACCCCGACAAGTATCAAAAAGCCCTCCGTCATGCCGTCGCACCGTACCTGAGTCCATGCCTTCCCGCTTCGAACGCTTCATGGCGATGCGCTATCTCCGGTCTGTGCGCGGACAGGAGGAGGGAAGCCGCTTTGTACGGTTTATTGCCTGGATAGCTACGGCGGGCGTCGCCCTGGGAACCGCAGCCCTGCTCCTCGCGCTTTCGGTCGTACGGGGATTCGGCAGTGAAATCGAAGCCAAGATCACCGGATTCGGGGCGCATGTACAAGTGGAAACCTTTCGGGATGCCCCCATTGATCAGGCCGCATCCATCCGGGATACGCTTGCTTCCACACCCGGCGTTGTCGATGCGGCGGTCGTGGTACAGGAGTTTGCCCTCCTTCGGCGTTCCCGGGAGCATATAGAGGGCGTAGCCATACGGGGCATGGAGCGGCCGCCCGCATATTTCCAGGAACAGATCGTGGACGGCTCTTTCGATACGCAACCCGACAGCAGCGGGCATGCCGGCCTGGTCATCGGAAAGGAACTGGCCGATCTGCTCCAGGTGCATCCGGGACAAATCGTCACCTCTTTTTCCATGCGTTCGGCATCCGCAGGAGAAACGCCCTTCATAGCGGGCCTGACGGCGCCCCGCACAAAGGCATTCCGCATTGCCGGCATCTATGAAACGTCTCTTGCCAATTTCGATGCCGTGTATGTCTTTACCTCCCTTTCCGCGGCACGCGAAGTGCTGGCCTACGGTCCGGATCAGGCCACCCGGTTCGATGTGACCCTTGCAGAGGTAGACACGGCGCGGGAAGCAGCAGAGGTCATAGAAAGCAGGCTGGGATTTCCCCTCATGGCGCGGAGCATATATGACGTATACGGGGGGCTGTTTGCCTGGATCAACCTGCAGAAAAGCATAATTCCTGTCGTGATCAGCATTATTGTCATTGTGGCTGCATTCAACATCATCGGCACGCTTCTGATGACCACGCTCGAAAAAACCCGGGAAATCGGCATTTTGAAAAGCATGGGCGCCTCCATGAAATCGATCCGAAAACAATTCGTATGGTCCGGCTTGCTGATCGGTGGAGTAGGGGTGGCTCTTGGAGAAAGCCTTGCCCTGGCGCTGGTGCTTTTGCAGGACAAGTACGGCCTCATTTCCTTACCGGAAGAGGCGTACTATCTGACCACGGCGCCGGTCGAGTTACATGCTTTCGACTTCCTCCTCACCGGTGCGCTTGCGATGGCGCTGTGCGTACTGGCGGCGTATGTGCCTGCCCGGGTAGCCGCCGGCATCGAAGCGATCCGCGCCATCCGGTTCCGGTGAGCGCCCATAACATGACAAAACACGTATGACAAAACATGGGCGACACAAAACCACAGGGCGTACAGGTGCTGCTTTTCAGTGTGATCCGTGAACGGGCAGGGGTCGATGCGACCACCTTGTATCTCGATCCCGGAGAAGCCGTATCCGCCGGTGTGCTTCTCGAAAGGCTGGCTACGACATATCCTTCCATTCGTCCTATGCTTCCGCTTGTACGCATTGCGGTCAATCAGGAGTACGTGCCCAAAAAACATATGGTACAGGCAGGAGACGAGGTGGCCCTCATTACCCCCGTCAGTGGAGGATGAGATGACCGGGATATCGAACGATTCGGCCTGGATAAACATCCAAGAAACGCCCCTCTCGCTTGAAGAGGTTTTGGAATTTCTCCGGGTAGAGGAGGCCGGCGGGATAGATATCTTCCTGGGAACGACGCGCCGGTGGACCGAGGCCGAAGAAAAAACAACCGGAGAAGAAACAGACCGGCGGGAAACGATACTCCTTGAATACGAATGCTACAAACCTATGGCCCTCAAGGAAATGCACAGGCTTGTGGAGGAATCCCTTGCTCGTTGGCCGGTTCGCCGCGCCTGCCTGCTGCACCGCATCGGCGAGGTACCGCTGCGGGAAATAAGCGTCATTGCGGGCGTTGCGGCGCCCCACCGCGCGGATGCCTTCGCAGCATGCCGGTATCTGATCGACACGCTGAAAATCCGGGTGCCAATCTGGAAGAAGGAACACTTCGTGGACGGGAACGCCAGGTGGGTCGAAGGGGATTCCGCCCCTGAACCCCTCAGTTCGCCAGATACGATGTGACTGCCTGGCGTATGCGTCCGACCGGATCGGGATGAGTGTCCGGCTCGAAAACCAGCCCGGTCACCGCCTCATACAACTCAACGTAACGGGCCGCCACCTGTACGCGGAAATCGTCCGGCAGGTCGGGCAGTTCCTGCCCCGGTTTTCCCTGGAAATCCTGCTCCATCAGCCATTCCCGGACGAATTCCTTGGAAAGCTGCTTTTGAGGCGCGCCTGCTCGAAGCCGTTCCTCATATCCATCCGCATAGTAGTACCGGGATGAATCGGGGGTATGCACCTCGTCTATAAGCAGGAAAGCGCCGTTCGGGGCGCGGCCGAATTCGTATTTGGTATCCACGAGCAGCAAGCCTCTCGCTGCGGACATGTCCGTGCCGCGGGCAAACAAGGCAAGCGCAACAGCCTCCAGTTCGTCGAATTCGTCGGGCGTCAGCAGGCCGCGTGCTATAATTTCCTCACGGGAGATATCTTCGTCGTGCCCCGTTTCCGCTTTGGTGGCGGGCGTGAGCACGGGCCGGGGAAGACGACTGCTTTCCTGCAGGCCGTCCGGCAGCGCCGCACCCGAAACGCTGCGCCTCCCGGCGCGGTATTCCCGCCAGGCATGCCCGGCAAGATGCCCACGGACCACAAACTCGACGGGAACAGGCGTACAAGGCACCGCCATCGTGACATTCGGGTCCGGAACCGCTACAAGGTGATTGGGCGCGATATCCTGTGTCCGTTCGAAGAAAAAAGCGGCCGTTTGATTCAATACCTGCCCCTTGAAGGGAATCTGCTGCCGCAGAATATGATCGAACGCCGAAATGCGGTCGGTCGTGATCAGGCAGAGCGCATCGCCGGAAACAGGGGAAGCCCGGTAGACATCACGGACTTTGCCCCGGTACAGCTCGCCCGCCTCCGTGAAATGCGTCTCACCGATCGTACGATCGAGTTGTTGCCGGATCGCCTCCTCGAGCGACCTGTGCAAGGTGCTTTCTGATGTCATAGCGAGGAAACGGAATAAAAGGTCAGGAAGAAGAAATCAGGCTTATCCGGGCCGGGAAGACCTGCGCGCCACCAATGCGGGTACGATCAGGCGATGTACCGGCGAAGCCTTCTCTTCTCCGGTCATGCGCTGCAGGATTAACTCAGTGGCCTGTTCGCCCACTTCATGCATACGCTGGTCCACACTGGAAAGACCCATGTACTGGCTGGTCTTGATATCGTCGTAGCCTACCAGCGCAATATCTCCGGGTATTTCCCGTCCGGCGTCGCGTATGGCCTTCCAGGCTCCAATGGCCTGCACATCACTCAGCGCAAAGACCGCCGTGACATCCGGACGTTCCGAAAGAATCCGTTGCATGGCCTCATAGCCCGCTTCCTCACTGAAACCTGCGTGCTTCTCGGTGCTCCCGCAGAAAATATCTTCCCGCGAGAAAGACCCGCCGGCTTTGCCCATGGCTTCCTGGGCCCCCTCAAGGCGCTCCTGCTGCATGGAACCGCTCGTGTGCGATACGATCATGGCGATCCGGGTGTGCCCGAGGCCGATCAGGTGTTCGATGGCCGCGGCCGCACCCGCCCGGTCGTCCCAGGAAAACGAATCGAAGGCAGGATGTTGCGTGCCCACAAGAACCACCGGAGAATGTAAGGTCTCCAGCTCTTCCACAATATGCTCGTCGAGGGCCACGCCGACAAGAAGGAGACCTTGCACGGAGCCCCGATCCAGAAAGTTCATCAGCGTGGCGTTCGGCGATTTCGTGCCCAGATCACAAAGCAGCAGGTCAATATCCAGTTGGCGGAGACGGAACCGGACGCCTTTGAGCAATTCGTTGTGAAAGGGCATCGTGAAGGTGGGAATAGCCACGGCAAAAGACCTTGCCGCCTTGCGGGCCAGCGATTTAGCCGTACGATCCGGACGGAATCGCAAGGCTTCGATGGCCTTCAGCACACGCACCCGGGTCGGCTCGGTCACCAGGTTGGAGCTGTTCATCACGCGCGATACGGTGGATATCGAAACGCCCGCCCTCTCCGCCACATCATAGATGGTGATTCGTGATTTTTTCTGCATCGTACAAATTCGAACTGTTCGATCTGTCCCCGTAGGGGGTATATTGCGCAAAAGTACGGTTAATCCCGATTCCCGCAAAAGGTCCCCGGCGTCTACCGGTCAGGTTCGTTTTTTCATCATCTTTTTTAATTACCCGCATGGCGCGTATTCGGCTCGAAAATATCCGTAAGGTCTACGACAGGAACGTCACAGCGGTCCGGGACCTGACATTCGAAGTCGAGGAGGGAGAGTTCGTGGTGCTGGTCGGACCGTCGGGATGTGGGAAAAGCACCGTGCTCCGCATGATTGCCGGGCTCGAGTCGATCACGCAGGGCGCCTTGTATATAGATGATCGGATAGTAAACGGCGTACCTGCGCGGGACCGGGACGCGGCGATGGTCTTTCAGAATTATGTCCTGTACCCGCACATGTCGGTGTTTGACAACATGGCCTTCGGACTCAAACTGCGCGGATACAGCAAGAAAGAAATGACCCGCCGGGTCCGGGAGGCCGCCGAATTACTCGGTATTGAAACGATTCTGGACCGGAAACCGGAGCAATTGTCCGGAGGTCAGCGGCAGCGGGTCGCTCTGGGGAGGGCCATTGTCCGCAAACCGCGCATGTTTCTATTCGATGAACCGCTTTCCAACCTCGACGCAGGGCTGCGGGGAAAAATGCGGGCGGAAATATCGAGGCTCCACAGCCGGCTGGGAACGACCATGATCTATGTTACCCATGATCAGGTCGAGGCCATGACCATGGGGGACCGGATTGTCGTGCTCGACAGGGGACGAATCCAGCAGATCGATACGCCGCTTGCACTCTACAGGCATCCTGCAAACCGGTTCGTAGCCGGATTTATCGGAAATCCGGCGATGAACTTCGTCGAGGGTCGTATCATCGAGAAGGGAGGAGGGCCCGCCTTTGAGGCAGAAGGAGAAACATTGCTGATTCCCCTCCGGGACCCCGACCATGCACCCATCGGGTCATGCGTCGGGCAGGCCGTGACCCTCGGCATCCGTCCGGAAGATATCCGGATGTCCTTATCGGATACCCTGCCCGCACACGCTGCGTACGAGGCCGATTTTCTGCTGGATGTCGTGGAGCCCATGGGGCATGAAGCATTGCTTTGCGCCAGGGTAGGGAAACAGGACATTCGCGCCCGGATTGCGTCCCGGACACTCCCCAAAGCGGGCCGCTCCGTCCGACTGGCGCTGGACCTCAGAAAACTGTATTTCTTCGACCGGGCAACGGAGCGCGCCTTGTGAGATGAACAGTCGCCGGAGCAGCCTGGGGCCTGTTACCACTATGCAGCGGCGCTCTGCGGGGCATTTTTTTCTGCAATTGACCGGCGTACGCAATATCTTCATACTCGCTTTACATATTCCATGCCATAAATCCATACCGTACACGTGCGGCGCTTCGCGCAACACAATGTATTGCATGGATTGCGCACGCATTCCTTCATCACCATCTCTAAATAATATGCTCAGGAAACTCCTTACCGTAACCATTGCGCTGGTTGTCACCGGATTTGCGGCTATGACGGTTCAGGCGCAGTCAAGCCAGGAAGAGATCGCCTCAGAGGTAGACGCCGTGCTGACAAACATGGTAGCCCTTGCCGAAGTCTTTCCCGCCGATAAATACGAATGGGCGCCCACCGAAGTCGTGTTCCCGTTCCGGCGGCACCTCGTGCATGCTTCGCAAGCGTCTTATTTCTTTGTAGGGCTTGGTGGAGTAGAAGCGCCTGAGGGAGTCGATGTGCAAGGGGCGCTCGAGAATGTGATGGAAAAAGAAGATGTGGTGGACTTCCTGAAGCAAACCCAGGAATTTGCGGTTTCCAGCATTCGGGGGATGTCGGACGAAACGATGGACTCCATGGTGGATTTGTACGACGGTTCGACACGGACCGTGCGCGCCTCTCTGCTCATTTATCTGCGGCATAATTCCGAGCATCTCGGGCAGTTGATTTCCTACGCACGCATGCAGGACATCGTACCGCCCTGGAGCGAATGAGCATATCGCGAAGAACGTTTCTGCACTTGTCCGGTGCGGCGGCTGCCGTTTCTGCGGCGGGCATGCCTCACCCGCCGCAAGCTCACCCGCACCGGACCGTGCCCATTGCAATCGCACGGAACGTACGCGTATTCCTTCATCACCATCTCTAAATAAATCTCAAATAAGTATGCTCAGGAAACTCCTTATCGTAACCATTGCGCTGGTTATCGCCGGATTTGCCTCCATGACGGTTCAGGCGCAGTCAAGCCAGGAAGAGATCGCCTCAGAGGTGGACGCCGTGCTGACAAACATGGTAGCCCTTGCTGAAGTTTTTCCCGCCGACAAATACGAATGGGCGCCTACCGAGACCGTGTTCCCGTTCCGGCGACACCTCGTGCATGTTTCGCAGGCGTCCTATTTTATTTTAGGGTTGGCGGCAGCAGAAGCGCCCGAAGGAGTCAATGTGGGATACGCGCTCGAGAATGTGGTGGAAAAAGAAGACGTGATAGCGTTCCTCAAGCACACGCATGAATTCGCGGTTTCCAGTATTCGCGGGATGTCCGACGAGACGATGAACTCCATGGTGAGTTTGTACGGCGACCCGGAACGGACCGTGCGCGCTGCCCTGCTCGCTTATCTGCGGCATAATTCCGAGCATCTCGGGCAGTTGATTTCCTACGCACGCATGCAGGACATCGTACCGCCCTGGAGTCAATGAGCATATCGCGAAGAACGTTTCTGCACTTGTCCGGTGCGGCGGCTGCCCTTTCGACGGCAAGCATACCTCACCCGCCGCAAGCTCATCCGCGCCGGGCCATGCCCATTGCGATTGCTTCAGGGAATGGCATCCGGGGTGTCGAAAGGGCATACCGGATGATGACGGAGGAAGACGCGGACCCGCTTGACGCAGCCATTGCCGGCGTCAAAATCCAGGAATTGGACCCGACCGACCAGAGCGTGGGCCTCGGCGGTTTACCCGACGAGCGGGGCATCGTTACGCTGGACGCCTCGCTTATGCATGGTCCTACCCGCCGCGCCGGAGCCGTTGCCGCTCTGGAAGACATCGCTACGCCTTCTCTTGTGGCCAAGGCGGTGATGGATTACACGGATCATGTGATTCTTGTAGGGAAGGGCGCCCGGGATTTCGCCATTCGGATGGGATTCAAGCCGCAGAATCTGCTTACGGAACAGAGCCGTAACGACTGGCTGGCTTGGAAAACAAGCCTGAACGCCGGGGATAATTGGCTGGAATGGCCGGAAGCAGCGGCAAAACACACGGACGGCACCATTCACATGAGCGCCGTTACAGGAGGCGGGGATATCGCCTCGGTCACGACCACAAGCGGGCTGGCCTGGAAAATTCCCGGTCGAATAGGGGACAGCCCCATCGTCGGCGCCGGACAGTACTGCGACAACACGGTGGGCTCCGCCGGGGCAACCGGCCGGGGCGAAGCCGCTATTCAGACCTGTGGATCGTTTCTTGCCGTCGAGTTCATGCGCCAGGGGTATGCTCCGGAAGATGCCTGTCTCGAGGTACTGCGGCGTGTCGTGGCCATGACCGAAGACCGCCTGCTGGACGCACGGAGCCGCCCGCGTTTCGGGCTCAGCTTCTATGCCGTCCACAAGGACGGGCGATACGGGGCCGCTACCATGTACGAAGGGCCGCAGTTTGCCGTCGCCTCGGCGGACGGCGTGCGCCACGAACCCATGGCCTTTCTGTATTCCAATGAGTAAGCCGCCTGCCTTCGGAACCGTCGGCTGGATGGACCTCACCGTTCCCGACGCCGAAACCGTCCGGGATTTCTACGAGGCGGTGACCGGCTGGAAGGCCTCTCCTGTAAACATGGGAGAGTACGACGATTTCAGTATGTCGCCCCCGGGCGACGACACGGAACCGGTGGCCGGGGTGTGCCATGCACGAGGCCCCAATGCGGACCTGCCTCCCCAGTGGCTCATCTACATCCTGGTCGAGGATCTCGAAGCAAGTATGGCCGTGTGCCGCGAGCGGGGCGGCTCCGTGATCAAAGGACCCGTATCCATGGGAGCCATGGGCAGCTATTGCGTGATTCGCGATCCGGCCGGCGCCGCGGCAGCGCTTTTTTGTCCGGGCGCGTCTGACGACTCCTGATCTTTTATCCCTCGAGCCTTTCCTCGAGCAGTTTCCGGGCCAGTTCGGGCTTGGCCGTACCTCCGGTGCGCTGCATCACCTGGCCCATAAAGAACCCCATGAGCCCTTTCTTACCTGCCCTGTAGGCCGCAACCTTGTCGGGGAATGCATCCAGCGTTTCTTCTACAGCGGGCGCCAGCGCATCCGGATCCGCCACCTGTTTCCATCCTTTTTTCTCAATGATCGTATCGGGGCTGTCCCCCGAAGCCACCATCTCTATCAACACTTCCTTGCTCGTACGTGCGGAAACAACCTCTTCATCCACAAGCTTCACAAGGCGGGATAATTCATTGGGAGGCAAGGTAAAACGACCTTCTTTCTTTTCTATATCTTCCCATGGCAATTCGTTGAGGACCCAGTTGGCCAGGGCGTTCGCGCGAGTAGCATCGTCCAGCGCTTGCGTGTAGCTGGCCCGCGCTTCATGGAAATACTCGTGGGCTTCGGGTTTCTGCGCCAGGCCAACGGCCACATCATCGGACACGCCAACTTCGACGTTGGCCGAAAAACGCGTACGCTCCTCTTCCGAAAGCCCTGCAATCCGTTCGGTAAGCGTGGGCGAGGGGGGAGAAGAAGCCCGTTCCTTCGGTGCGTCCGGGGTTGCCGCCGGTCTGGTCACTGGCTCCCGGTCTGCGCTCCTGACTTTATCCTCTATCTTCGCCCAGGTGTCCCGCAGCGGCACGATCCGGTTGAAAATCAGGCGTTCGGGCGTCGAATCCTCCGGATCCCTCCAGAAATATCCTTCCCGTTCGAACTGGTAGCGCCGCGTATCATTATCTCCAGTGATACTCGGCTCGATCATGGCATCCCGTAGCGTCACCAGCGAATCGGGGTTGAGATGGGTCATGAAATCGTCTTCGCCCGCTTCCGGATCAGGCGTGCGAAAGAGGCGATCATACAAGCGCACCTCGACGGGAATGAACCGCGCCGCGGATACCCAGTGGATGGTGCCGCGCACCTTGCGTCCGTCGGGCGCATTGCCGCTGCGCGTTTCCGGGTCGTAGGTGCATCGCAACTCGATCACATCGCCGGCCTCGTTGCGCACCACCTCCTCGCACCGGATCAGATAGGCATACCGCAGGCGTACTTCGCGACCCGGCGCCAGCCTGTAATAGTTCTTCGGCGGATCCTCCCTGAAGTCGTTCCGGTCAATGTAGAGTTCCCTGCCGAAAGGCACCGCCCTTACTCCCTCACGGGGCACGTCGTGCGGCCAGAAAGAGGCCTCCAGTTCCTCATCGGCCGTATCGGGATAGTTTATCAGGGTGACCTTCAGCGGCCGCAGCACGCACATCACGCGCGGCGCTTCGAAATTGAGATCGTTCCGAATGGTGTAATCCAGCAGGTCCATCCCGATACGGTTATCCGCCTTGGCCACTCCGATTTCGGCGCAAAAATCCCGGATAGCCCGCGGCGTAACCCCCCGCCGCCTCAGCCCCGCAAGCGTCGGCATCCGGGGATCGTCCCAGCCGGCCACATGCCCTTCCTGAACAAGGCGCAGCAGCTTGCGCTTGCTCATAATCGTGTAGTCGAGGTTCAAGCGGGCGAATTCATACTGGCGGGGGCGGGGTTCCTCCACGCATCGGTCGACAATCCAGTCATACAATTCCCGGTTGTTGTCGAACTCGAGCGTGCACAAGGAATGGGTGATCTCCTCGATGGCGTCCGAGAGAGGATGGGCGAAGTCATACATCGGGTAGATGCACCAGGCATCGCCGGAACGGTAATGATGCGCATGCCGGATCCGATAGAGCAGGGGGTCGCGCATCTTCATATTGGAAGACGCCATATCCCCCCGGGCGCGCAGCACATGCTCGCCGTCCTTGTATTCGCCGCGCTTCATGCGGCGAAAGAGATCGAGATTTTCTTCCACGGACCGGTTCCGGTACGGGCTCTCCTGTCCCGGTTCGGTGACCGTGCCCCGCGTCGCGCGTATTTCGGCCTCGTCCTGACTGTCCACATAGGCGTGGCCGTTTCTGATCAGGTGCTCCGCAAAGGCATACAGCCGGTCGAAATAATCCGACGCGTAATACTCCCGGTCTTCCCAGTCGAAACCAAGCCAGCGTACATCTTCCTTGATGGACTCGACATACTCGACCTCCTCCGTTTCAGGGTTGGTATCGTCGAACCGGAGATTGCATGCCCCCCCAAAATCCTCCGCCATCCCGAAATTCAGGCAGATGGACTTGGCATGCCCGATATGCAGATACCCGTTCGGCTCAGGAGGAAACCGTGTGGCGACCCGCCCGCCGTAGGTATCGTTCCGTATGTCGTTCTCCACGATCTCGCGTATAAAATGCGAGCCCGACTCAGGGGCGTCATCGGGTGGTGGAGAGGAGGCCGGGGGTCCGGTTTCCATCATACTGTGTCGGCAAATACCGTCGGATTTATTACGCCGATTTCGGAGCGGATTCAAACGCCGCCGAACCCGAAAAGTCCCTCTTGCGTTCATAGCGCTTTGCAGGCGTTACACTTCGCATGAACGTATCGAGCAAGACATCTCCTGTGATCCGGCAAAAAACGCGGCGGGTGCTCGTCTTCGCATATTATTTTCCGCCGATGGGCCTGAGCGGCGTCCAGCGGACCGCCAAGTTCCTGAAATACCTGCCCCGTCACGGCTGGGAGTCGACGGTCGTTACCTGCCGCCCGCATGGCTATTTCGCCTACGACGACAGCCTGCTGCGCGAGATCGAGGAGGCCGGCATCACGATTCATCGCACCGCCTCGTGGGATCCTACCCGTCTTTTCGGCAGGCGCACCACCGTGGATATGCCCCGGGAATCCGTACGGCGGGGGTTGTCCGCGCTGAGCCAATGGGTTTTCATACCCGATAACAAGGTGGGATGGATGCGTCCTGCCCTCGGACAGGCCCTGGGTATACTCAGGGACAAGCCATACGACCTGATCTATTCTTCGGCCCCGCCGTACACCTCGCACCTTGCCGCCGCCCGGCTGGCCCGGAAAACGGGCCTGCCGCTGGTCCTCGATTTTCGGGACGACTGGGTGGGCAATCCCCGCCATATCTACCCGACGCCATTTCACCGGGCGCGCTCGACCCGGCTCGAGGGCAGCGCCCTGAAGGCTGCGGACCGCGTTGTCGTCATCGGTGACGCCATCCGGAAAAGCCTTGCCACACGCCATCCGGACATCCTTACCCCGGAAAACGTACGGGTCATCC
Organism: Bacteroidetes bacterium SB0662_bin_6; assembly: GCA_009839485.1. NCBI lineage: Bacteria > Pseudomonadati > Bacteroidota > Bacteroidetes bacterium SB0662_bin_6. Next base: position 45,021 of record VXPQ01000046.1, on the reverse strand, counting down.
CGCAAGGATTCGATCCTGCCGATTTCGATGCCGAGCCCCGCATTCCCGGGCTGACCATGGACCCGGAGGTTTTCACGCTGCTCTACAGCGGCGTGTTTTACGATGCGCAATCTCCGGAACCTTTTCTGCGAGGGCTGGCGGCGCTTGTGGAGAGAGAACCGGCGCTTCGCAACCGCCTGCGCGCCGTCTTCATGGGTTTGCTGCCGGCATTCGCCAAAACCCTTGCCGCGCAACTGCATATCGAGGACATGGTGCACCATACGGGCTATCTCCCGCACGAGGAAGCGGTATCCGGCCTGCTCGCAGCGGATGTGCTCTGGATGACGATCGGACGAGCCGATGGATCGGCAAGAATATGGACCGGAAAGCTGTACGAGTACTTCGGCTCCGGAAAACCGGTACTGGGCCTGGTGCCGGAGGGTGTGGCCCGCAAGGCGCTCAAGGAGTACGGCGCCTCGACCATCGTGGAGCCGGACGCCTCGCCGGATGCGATTGCGGATGCGATCGGACAGTTGTACGAACAGTGGAGCGGGGGACGCCTCCCGCGTCCCGACCCGGCATGGATAGCCAAGTTCGACCGGGAGCGTCTTGCAGGTGCACTGGCCGGTATTTTTAACGATATTGTGCAGGAAAGGGAATGAACAGCCTCTGAGCTTCGTGGACTTAATCAGAGTATCCCATGCATGACAAGCCGTTGAATCCAGGAGTAATGGAACGGGTGCTCACCAGCGACCGGGAGAGCATCGAACGGATTGTCTCCGAAACGGAAGCCTTTCTCCAGGAACGCGTGCGCGATGAAGAGCTTGCCTATAATATCGTTCTTTTGACCGTGGAGGCCGTTACCAATGCGATCGAGCACGGAAACCGGTTCGATGCGGCGAAGCAGGTCCATTTCCGAATGGAAGCGGTGGATCAGCGCATCGAAGTCGCTGTAGAGGATGAGGGAGAAGGTTTTAATCCCACCACGTCTGCCGATCCGCGGGCCTGCGAAAACCTCCTGCAGGAGGGAGGCCGCGGCCTGCTCTTCATGCAATCCATGGCCGACGAGGTCCTGTTCGAGAACGACGGCAGGAAGGTGCGCTTGATCTTCCATGCCGGCTAGGGCCTGTATAGTGCTAACAGACCCTAAGCCCTCAGGCCTCACCTGGCTCCTTCTCCTGCTGCTTGCCGCGGCTATGGGCGGCATGGCATGGTGGGCCGCCGCCCCGGGAACCCGCGGGGGATTCGTCGTGGCTGCACTTGCCGCGGGCGCAATCTGCGCATTGCTCTGGAAACGGGGGGATGTGCCGATGCACCTCGTGATCGTCTTTGCGCTCGTCTTGCGGCTGGCCGTATTCTGGCTGCCGCCGGGCCTTTCCGACGACGCCTACCGGTACGTGTGGGACGGTCTCGTGCAGGCGGAGGGATATAACCCCTATCTGCATACGCCCGACAGCCCGGAACTGGAGGCGCTGCGCGAGGAGCCCGTATACGACGAACTCAATTCGCCCGGCGTCTACACGGTATATCCCCCGGTATCCCAGCTCATTTTCCGGATCGGGGCCGTTTTCTACGACCGGGGCTGGGAAGTATCCTGGTTCGTCATCAAAGGGCTCCTGGCGCTCTTCGAATTCGGAGCAGTCCTTGTACTGAGCCGAATGCTCCGCCCCCGGCAGTTATTGCTGTACGCATGGAATCCGGCGGTCGTGCTTGCCGGAGCCGGTCAGGGGCACGGCGAAGCGGCCATGGTGCTGTTTCTGGCGCTTATGCTGTTCGCGCTGAAGAACAAGCGGGGGGTATGGGCTTCCGTCTGGCTGGCCTGCGCCGGCGGCGTCAAACTCTACCCGTTTCTTTTGTTTCCCTTTCTTTGGCGCCGCTTCGGCTGGAAAAGCATCGCTGCGGGCCTTGGGATAGCGTTTCTTCCCGCACTGCCCTTCTTTCATCCGGAGGGGATAGGAAAAATACTTTCGTCGCTGAATCTCTATGTGCGCCTTTTCGAATTCAATGCCGGCCTGTACTACGGCATAAAGCATTTCCTGGCCCTGCTGACCGGAATGGATCTGAGCAAGCTGCTCGGTCCGGCCCTGGCTGCGCTATATCTTGCCGGACTGGCGATGCTGTACGCACAGCGTCCGAAATCGGCTGGCGCCAACTCGAAAACATGGGCCAAATCAGCCGGAAACGGCTGGAAAACATGGCCCCGATCAGCCGGAACCGGCTGGCAAACACGGCCCAACTCAACCGGAAACGGCTGGCAAACATGGCCCCGATCAGCCGGAACCGGCTGTCAAACATGGCTGACCCGGCGATACTTCCTGCAGGAGAACCGGGGCCTGCGGCCCCTGTTTGTCTGGGCGGCAGGCGGTTTCCTCGTATTCGCCACCACCGTACATCCCTGGTACCTGCTTGGCGTGCTGGTACTTGCAGCTCCGGCGGAACGGCCCTCCTGGCATTGGTACTGGCTTTCGGTGTGCGCGCTCGGCACCTATCTGCTCTATACCGGCGGACCCTACTGGATATGGGTCTGGACAGGGTGGGGGGGATGGTCCGTCCTGGCCGCCTGCCGCTATCGCCGCGCCCTCACAGACCTCTTGCTGCGGGCTCGCGCCGCCCGAAAAGCAGCCCTCATGGCGCGTTTTCTGGAGAAGGGGCAGTCGGTGCTCGATGTGGGGGCAGGGGAGGGTTATGTGGGAGAAAAATTAGGCAAACGCCTTGGCGGACAAATACAACTGGTGGATATCCTCAATCAAAACAGGACCTCGCTTCCACTGGACGTGTACGAAGGGAGACGCCTGCCCTACGCTTCCGGAGCCTTTGATGCTTCCCTGCTGGTTTTCGTCCTGCATCACGCCGGACATGCGGACGAACTGCTCCGTGAAACGCTGCGTGTCAGCCGCCGCACAGTAATCCTCGAGTCGACCTATGTGTGGAAATGGGAGTTGGCGCTGCTTCACAGGCTGGATCGCCTGGCGAACCGTCTGCGCTCGGAAAAGGCCGCGCCTATGCAGGAGGGACCGCTGCGTTTCCGGACACACGCCGAATGGCTGGCCTGTTTCCAGGAGGCCGGCGCGCACGTAGTCCATGCGCAGCGTACCCGGCGATGCGTGGACCGTCAATCGCTTTTTGTAGTGGAAGGGGGGGAGAAATCAGCGCCTGAAAGCGGAGGAGCGCTCCCAAACAAGGAAAGGGTCTCGGGTTCGACCGGCTCTTCTTCAGCGTCCTCCGGCCGATAAGAACGATAGCGTGCGCCGGGCCTTGCTGTGGCGATCAGCGTTTCCGCATAGAGGCCGCCGCTGAGCAGAAGAATGACCGCATGATTCAGCGCCGCGACCCTGTGCTCGACAGGGACCTGTACAGGGGATGCTCCGTGCAAACGGGCATACGCCCAGGCGCCTTCCATAAGCAAATACAGGCGATGTGCGGTTCCGACAATATCCCGGAAGCCCGCCGCAGTACACCACTTCTCCAGTTCGGTCCGTATCGCCTCCTTATGCCTGCGGGCCAGCCTGTTTATCGCATGATCCTTGTCAGGATATTCGCCCAGGGCCATCTGAAAAGGACATCCCCGGCAATGGGGCGAGCCGGTTCGTTCAGCGAGTGCAAAAAAGAAGGCCTTTAATTTCTCCAGCGGGGTTCTCGCATTTTCCGTGCTCTTCTCAAGCCATGTCAGGATATGGGCTGCTTCTATCCCGAGGTATTCGAGCACCAGCTCGTCTTTGGACGTGAAATACCGGTACAGCGTTCGCTTCGCCACCTCTGCTTCCCCGGCAATCGCATCCACGCCGACCGCCCTGTACCCGTATTCTCCGAACAGTGTCGCCGCCGCGTTCAGAATATCCGCACGCAGTTGTTCTCCTTGCGCATCGACTATCATATTGTCCATTTGAGATCGTTTCATCCCAATTTCCCCTTGGATCCCTCGAGAGTAGACCGGTCGGTCTACTTATAGGCTTTGTAAGTATACTGATCGGTCTACTTACAGTTCCCCTGGTATACTAATCGGTATACCACGAATCCGTTCGCGGTATACCGCCGGGTATACCTGCCCGGGAATGCTGGTATACAGGCCGGTATACCAAGGCTTGATTCAGGTGGAGTGTCCCAGGAGGCGCAGTGTGACGAAGGGCGGTAGAGCGCGCCAGACAGCCCGACGCACCCTCGTTAGTTACAAGGAAGAAAGGCGTACCGGGGCGGTCGGGGTTGCCAAGGGAGCTTCGCTTCGGGCGACGTATCCCGGGGTGCTGTATAGTGACGGGGACGCTCTCAGGCGCTCTACACGCCCTGTAACACAGATTACGTCTTACGAATCGAACGAGAGAGGCGCCGTTTCAATCAAAAGTGAGCGGGCGAGACCGGATAAGACGAGCATAGTTGCCTCAGAGGCCCAGCGCCTCCCGTACCGCAGCCAGAAGCGCCTGCGCATCCTGGGCCGCATCCACGAAAATCGCCTCGGGGTCGCCCCGAAACCATGTTTCCTGCCGTTTTGCGTAGCGGCGCGTGTTTTGCTTGATCAAACGCACCATTTCGTCTTCCGTGATTTCCCCCTTCAGAAAAGCGATAGGCTCCTGGTAGCCGATCGTGCGCAGCGGATTGAGTCCGGGATCGTATCCTGCCTCGAGGAGGCCGCGTACTTCGTCGACAAGACCGGTAACCAGCATCTCGTCCACTCGGCGCTCGATGCGGGCATAGAGTTCCTCTCGATTTCGCTGTAAAACGACCGTACGGAACGCATAGGGAGGAGGCGCCTGCGTCTCGTGAAACCGGCTGAGAGGGATGCCGGTCGCCTCGTATACCTCGAGGGCGCGGGCAAGACGCTGCGTTTTGGTGGCGTCCATGGTAGCAGCGGCGCGTGGATCGACCTGCCGCAAGACCTCATACATCGCCTCCGGGCCTTCCTGGTCGAGGCGCCTCCGGATATGCGCGCGTACCGAAGGAGGGATGTCGGGGATATTGGCAAGGCCGTACCGGAGGGCTCGCAGATACAAGGTGGAGCCGCCCGTAACGAGGGGGATCCGGCCCCGGTCGAGAATCTCTGCAATACGGTCGAGCGCTTCGGACATAAACATACCCGCCGAAAAGGGCTCTTCAAGGGACCGCTCGTTGATGAAATGATGCGGGATTCGCTCCAGTATATCCTTGTCGGGCTTGGCAACCCCGATGGTAAGCTCCCGGTATAGCTGCCGGCTGTCCGCAGAAATGATTTCCGATTCAAGTAATACTGAAAGATTTATGCATAACTCTGTCTTGCCCACTGAAGTAGGACCGGTTATAACAGGTATAACATCCATTATATTTACGAGTCAATAAACCTGTTTTGCCGTAGACGGCGGGGTAGGGGAAAGTTATAGGCAATTCAAATCAAAAACCGCCGGGAGTATACAGGCCGCCCGAAACCAGGCGGGGTCATTCATACCTGTGCATAAGCGCTCAATCACCTTCCTTCTCAATATGAATGTAATCTGCCGCGCTGTCGCGCAGGCGGTCGCGCTGGTGTACGTAGACCATGGTCGTTTCGATTTTCTTGTGGCGGGCATGCGACTGCACCTGCTGGATGGAAGCGCCGGCCTCGATGGCCAGCGTACAGCCGGTGTGTCTCAGCGAATGCGCCCCGATCTCCTGCGGGAGCCCGGCTCGCTGCGCCGTACGATCCACAATGCCATAAATGGAACGCTCTGAAAGGCGCCGGCCGTAACTGTTGTTGCTCAGGGAGCGCCAGAGAGGACCATCCGTAATCCCATAGTAGGTTTTCATGCGTTCGATCTCTTCCACGACATGTTCGGGGATTTTGACGTACTGGTCGGCGCCGCCCTTCGTATCGGGGAGATCGAGCACCCAGTAGTTTCCGAGCGATCGGATATGCTGTATGTCCATGGCGGCGGCTTCCGAGCGGCGCAGCACGCAGTGGAGGAGAGTAAGCAGGAGCGCCCGATCCCGCGGAGCCGTATGAGCCTGCTTGCCGTCCGGACCAGGATGCGTTGCCGCCTGGATGAGCCGCTGGGCCTGCTCGGCAGTCAAAACCACATGGGTGCGGTCGCGGCCGCCCGATTTGCGGATACGGCGCAGTACATGCCGGCTTGCCGGGTTTCTGGACAATATGCCAAGGGCCACAAGCCATTCGCAAAACCCCCGAATGGCTGCAATTCGCCGCTTGATAGTGGCCGGCTTATAGCCATTTTTCTCCATTTCCGCGATGTGCCGGTTGATATCCGTAAAGGACAGGTCGCGTACCGTAACGGTGTCCACAAAGTCGGACCCGAAGAAAGAAGACAAGTCGTCTCCATAGGCCTTGCGCGTCTGGGGACGGTCGTAACGATCCAGAAATGCCTCGATGAGGTTCGCATCCGGACGGATGATGCCCGTGGCGACATCCATCAAGGCGGTAGGGGAAAATTCCGAACCCGAGTAGCTCATTTTCCTTTATAGTTCCCTGTGTAGTATGTGCATGGAAGGGTGAAAGGACGCTATATCACGCCCGAAAACGCTGCGAATGCATTAGGGGAGTACCGATAGCCCCTCGAAAATCCCCGCATTATTCTTCCGCTAACCCAGCGAAACACCCTTATTCTACTTCCGATAAGAACTGTTATCGGAAGTAGAGACAGTATAAGGCCTCTGGTATGGGTTTGTCAAGGGGTTTTTGTTCTTTTTCGGGAGATGCGGGGCCTCCCTCCTGTACGGAGCGTGCGCCTGCAAGTCTTTGCCTTTTCGATTCGAGGCGAAATACCGGATGTTATCCGCCCGATCCGGGTTTGGGCGCTCCTGCGGCTTGCCTGAACAAATGTCCCTCGATCCGCCCCAGGCAGGAATGAATGGCGGAAAAGTCCCGATGGAAGTCCCGGCGGAGGTCTCGGATTGCGTACAGAACATACCCCAGAATCACCGGCATCGAAAGAGATGCAACGGATACGATCGCAACTTGAATGGTTTCTGTCAGGTTCATTGCCGTTCGATAAAACAAGGAATACGATTAGCGATGCACCGGGCAAAACGTACGCAAGAGGCTATACCGTGCAAGGCGCTATCCTGATCCCGGAAGCGCCGTATATTTTTCCCCGGAACATGGCGGGCGTCTGGTCTGGCAGGAAAACAGACCCCGCAGAGCGCCGCTGCATAGTATTAACAGGCCCTAAAAGGTTTCCGGGGAAAACCGTATTATCTGTCATTCTCATTGTCGTAACATTTGCAGTTTTGCAGGATCGTAAAACCATTGTGGGCGAGGGGTTACGCATCAACCCCTTGCACGATACCCACCACGCCCACGGTCCCGGATCTCCTCGAAAAAGATGAAAGAACGGTTCATGCTCAAGGCCTTGGGCCTCCTCCTAATCGTACTCAGTGCCGAAACCGTTACGGAATGGGTGCTCGCATTGTTCGAAGGACGCGTCGGTTTCGATGCGAACCTGCTTGTGTTGCTGATCGGAATCGGGTTGTTTTATGCGCACCCGTTATGGCACAAGGCGGCAAGGGTATATGTGGTCTTGTGCGGCCTCGCGATCATCGTCGTAGCCGTGATGGCGTTTGGAGGATTTCCGGATGTGAGAAGCTGGCTGGAACTAGAACACGGCACCCTCGAATCCATCCCCCCTCCCCTTATAGCGCTGTATGCAGCCGTGTTATTGGCGCTCCTCGTGTGGAGTTACGTATTCCTGCATAAAGCGGCCGTGGCGGACAAGGATCCGGAGGAGTCCGAAAGTTCAGGCTGAGAAGGGTATCCGGAGTTATTCATAAAACCTTCAATGAAATATGTGCCGGCGAATGTGTCTAAAGAGCAACGTCGCAGGAAAACACCCCATTTACGGGCAGGAGTGAAACCAAACGACGTTTCCGGTATACATTTTTCACCCCATCCCCGAAAGCCGTGCTTGAACACATGGAATTCGCCGCCGCAATTGCAGGGTTGATCGTGGCGATCTCAGGATGCGCCATTGCAATCGTCCGTTTCTGGAGCCTTCCGGATCGGATCGAAAAGCTGGAAAACAAGGTCGAAGGCATGGATATCCGCTTGGCGCACATTGAAGGACACTTGTTCGGCGGTTACGCTGCTTCCGGCGAGTAACGTCAGACAGCTTTCATAGGCTCATAGCGCCGGGTTTCCAGGAGTCACATAGTCGGGATTCAATGTGGTCGGAACCGGGGCGTGCACCGATTCCCGCCATAATTGAAGCCGGCGATGAAGGGCTTCAACCGTTTGCGGGTTTTGCGCAGCGACATTCCTGGTTTCTCCCGGGTCGCTTCCCAGATCATACAGTTCCAGGCGGCCATCCTCGAAGTATTCAATGAGCTTCCAGGAGCCCTGGCGAATGGCGCCTGCCGGCGTGGTTCGCCACGTACGACCGTTTGGATACCATTGGGGGTTAGCTTCCAGATAGGCCGGGAAATGCCAAAAGAGGGCGTCGCGCGTTAGTGTTCCGGTCTGCTTCAGCAACGGTATCAGGCTTTCGCCGTCCAGTATTTGGGAAGGCGGTCCGGGCTGCCCCGTGATCTCCAGAAACGTCGGAAAGAAATCGATGCCGATAACGGGCACGCGGCTTTGCGTACCGGGCGCGATGACCGACGGCCAACGCATGGCAAGCGGCACGCGGATGCCCCCCTCATACAAGGTTCCTTTGCCGTCGCGTAGCGGCGCCATAGACGTGATCCCATGAACCCCGCCATTATCGGCATAAAACACGACCAGGGTCTGCTCGCTGATCGCCAGGTCGTCCAGCGTTGCCAGGATACGCCCTACCCCCTGGTCCACGGTTTCCACCATGGCTGCATACATCGGGTTGTTCTGTGGACCCTCGTTCGACTTGGCGGCATACTTTTCCACCAGGGCAGGTTTGCCCTGAATGGGGGTATGCACAGCATAGTACGGGAGATAGACAAAAAACGGCCCCGCTTTGTGCTGCTCTATGAATCGAACGGCTTCCTCCGTGAGCCGATCCGTCAGATATTCACCCTCGGGGCCATCGGCAATATCTTCGTTGCGATACGGGCTGAAATAAGTGGGAGGATGCCCTCGCTGATTCCCGCCGACGTTGTAGGTAAAGCCTTGCCCCACGGGCCCCGTCGCCGACCCCTGGCCCATATGCCATTTTCCAAGACTGATGCTCGTATACCCGGCGGCCTGCAGGGCCTCGGTTAAGGTAAAGACCGTGCTGTCGAGCACTGTCGTGTTGGGCGTCGGGATGAGTTTGCGATTTCGGGACTGGCCTCTTTCAGGAGAATTCACTGTGTAAATGCCGTGCCGGGGGCTGTATTGCCCCGACATTAGCGAGGCGCGGCTCGGGGCGCAGTTCGGTCCATTGGCATAGGCATCGGTGAAAATCATACCCCCGGCAGCGAGCCGGTCGATATTCGGGGTTTCGTACCAGGTGCTCCCGTTGAAACCCACATCGCGCCACCCGAGATCGTCTACATAGATAAAGACGATGTTGGGTGGGGGCATGGGCGTCTCCGGACGCTCAGCCCCCCTGCACCCCGACGCCCATGCGGCAAGGAGCATAAGGGCGAAAAGAGGCCAGGGAAAAGGCCCGGGGCGACCCCCTCGAACCTCGTATAGTATATCGAACATTCAGATCCGCCCCTCCAGGTAATCCTTGCGCGTTTTCTCTTCGAATCGCTCGATAGCGTAGCGCAGCATGGTCCGGGGCATGTCCTGGTAGTGCCGGTTCAGAAAGGCTTCCTCCATCGCAAGGTCCTTCTTCCCCACTTCGCGCAGCATCCACCCGACCGCTTTGTGCATCAGGTCCTGGTCGTCGTCAAGAAGTTGTTCGGCCATGGCCAGAATTTCGTCGAACCTGCCCCGTTTGATGTACCAATAGGTGGCAAGGACGGCTATTCTGCGTTTCCAGAGGCTCTCATCGCGGACCCAGTCGAAAAGCAGGCGCTTCTCCCGTGACTCGAGATGGGCCCCGACGATCTTCGGAGCAGAAGAATCGACCAGGTCCCAGTTGTTGACGTACTCGACCCGCTTCAGATACAAAGCGAATACCGCTTCCTTTTGCGCGTCGTCGCCCCGTTCGTACCGCCGGACGAGCATCAGGAGCGCGCATAGCCGGTCTTCATGCCATGGAGACATAAGCAATTGCTCCACCACGGACATATCCGCCGCATCGCAGGTGCGGGCCATTTTGCGAAGAACCGGTACGCGGATGCCCCGGAACCGGTCGCCCTCCCCGTATTCGCCCGGGCCGGTGCGAAAAAAGCGCGCCGAGTGGGCCGCAATGTCGGCATTGCCCGCTGCCTCGAGCCGGGCCTGTATTTCTGCAAGGGTCATGGTGAAAAATCGCCCGGAAATGTTACGGTGCAAACATTTCCTGCAGCACATTAAGCACCTTGGACATCGTGGGAGCAGACATTTTTCCGATACATCGAATCATCCGACTTTGGTCTATAGTCCGTAACTGGTCCACCACAACGAAGCCCCCCTTGTTCTGGAACCTGCAAGGGATTCGGAACGGATACGGATGACCGCCTGTGGTCATCGGCGCTACGAGAAACGTTCGGAGATGAAAATTGAGTTCATCGGGAGACACAACCACGCATGGTCGCGTCTTCTTTATTTCCTGGCCTTGTGTGGGATCCAGCGATACCAGATACACATCTCCCCGTCTCGGACTGCTCATTCCCATTCCCACTCGGATTTGTCAAACTCAGAAAGGACCGGGGCGTCAAGAAGGTCATCCTCTCCCCTTGAACGCATCTTTTTTGCCGCATCAACCCATCCGGTGCGCGGTGTCGAGACACGCTCAATAAGAAGCCCCTCCTCCACAACACGCATCTCAAGGGGCCCTTGAAGCTCTGCCGCTTCGATAAGCGGTTTAGGAATGCGAATTCCCTGTGAGTTTCCGATCGGGATAATCTTAACCTTCACTTTTAGCCCTCGCTGGTTGAAGTCATGTGTAAAGTGGGTACAAAGTAATTACTAAAGTGGTTCGTGTCAATAACCGTAAGGCGTTCAACGGCAAAACGATACCGAAAAAACTCATTACAGTGCTCCTGTTGGCACTTTCCGCTGAAGCACCGTAATATCGGTTCGTCATTTCACCCGTTGAAAACCCGCCATTTCACCCGTTGAGAATACGTTTTTTCTGCCGTCGTACTTTCGTCATTTATGCCGTTCAGTCATTACCCATCGGCGCGTTGGGGCCGTGACAGAACCATGGCGCCATTACCTTCCCCTCCCCTTCCCAAACTCACTTGACAAGCATCATCGTACGGGCGGCTCCTCGCTCCCGGTGCTCGCAGTGTCCGTCGCTGCCGAAGTCCACGCGAACACATCCCACAAATTGACCGTGTCATCCCAGGATCCGGAGGCTAAAACAGTCCCATCGGGCGAAAAAGCCACCGTTGAGACATTGGCCGTATGGCCTGTAAGGGTGGCAATGTTTTCGTTTGTCTCCACATCCCAAAGCTTGACCGTTCCATCCTCCGACCCGGAAGCAAGTATGGTCCCATCGGGCGAAAACGACACGCTATGAACCAGGGATGCATGCCCCTCAAGCGTAGCGATATGGCTTTCCGTCACAATATCCCAAAGCCTGATTGTTTTATCCCATGATCCGGAGGCCAGCGTCCTTTCATCGGGGGAAAACGACAAAGAACTGACCCCACTCGTGTGTCCCCGCAGGATGGCAATATTTTTCTCTGTCGCTACGTCCCAGAGCCTGATCGTCTTATCCCGGGAGGCGGAAGCAAGAAGCGCACCGTCACGGGAAAAAGACACGGAATGGATCTGGCTCTCATGTCCTGCAAGGGTGGCGATGTGTGCTTGTTGTGCTACGCTCCACAACTTGACCGTGTGATCACTCAACGACCCGGAAGCAAGGAGCGCATTATCAGGCGAAAACGATACGGATACAGGCAAAGCATGTTCGAGTGGACCAACCGGGATACGCGACGGTTTTTTCACATCCCATAAATCGACATTTCCGGAGGCGGAAGCGAGTAGGGCCCCATCGGGCGAAAACGACACAGAATGCACCCGATTCGTGTCCTCGAGGGCAGCTATCTGTTCGCGTTTCATCACGTCCCAGAGCCTGATCGTTCTGTCCGATGAGGCGGAAGCAAGAATCGCCCCATCCGGTGAAAAAGAGACACTGCGAACAATACTCGTATGCCCGTCAAGACGGGCAATATGATTCGGCGATATTTCCAAAAGAACCATGGAGGTCCTCCCCACATTTCCATCCGTATCGACAACGTCTGCTACTATCGAATGCCTGGATGACCGGGAAAGATTTGTACCGTGAGCAGAAGGAATGGCGCCGTCATAATCGAATTCGACTGCATCATTTTGTATGCCTGCTAATCGACGACATGCCTTTACTTCAAGTAATCCTGAAGCAAAGTGCGGTTTTAGGGTTCTGACCAGCAGGATCGCCTGATAAAGACCTCCCGAATCGCTGAGTTCGGCTTGAACGGAAACGCTCCTTGAACCTGCCGGATAGGCGGACGAAGAAACAAATTCGATGCTCGGCAACGACTCCGCGTCCATGGGAATGGCTGTATTGAAGTGGGGATGCACAGCCAAAAAACCGGCATTGCACGCGGATAAACTATCACGCGCTGCGCCATACGACATGATGTACGCCTGATCGCGAAAATCATGCCACAGCCCAAAAGCATGCCCAAGCTCATGGGCCAGCAAATCGAGATTAAATCCGCGGACGATCAACCCATAGCCACTGTTTTTCCCCGTCTGCACTCCGCTGCCCCTTGCCGTCCGCACCCCGCTTTCCCTCCCAGGTCCATGGGCCTTCGCGAGAGCATTTATACTATGGTCCACGACGATGACGTAAACATTTGCATTAAGATCGAATATCTCTTTAACCTCACGGATTGCCCTGCCATCCGTATTACGAAGATAGTGGCTATCGGAATGTTGCCCGGCCACGCAGTGGACCAGTGGCTCACCGTGGGCATCCGTTTCAAAGCGAAATGTTCTGCCTCCGTATCCGTGCGCGCGCATCTGGTCGGCATAAAAAGCCTGTGCGTTGCGAATCTCATCTTTCATCTTCTCTACTACATCTGCACGGAAAGGGCGATCATTCGGCAGAAAGTAGATCATCCGTACCGTGCGGGGTTCGCCTGCGTCCAAATCTCCCTGCTGGGCGTGCGCACGGTTTGCCCCGCAGAGCACGGCAACTGCCATGGCAACCACGATGATAACCTGGCGCACCGGATTCGTTTGCTCTCTTCCTGATATCATGGTCCCGGTCCTGTTATCCGGCTCTCCGGATAGAACGTATCATCCCTCACCCCAGAATCGCCTGAAAACGCTTCAGGCGCAAGGCATTCGACAAAACAAACACACTGGACAAACTCATTGCGGCGGCGGCAAACACCGGAGACAAAAGATGGCCGGTGAGCGGATACAACACCCCGGCGGCTACCGGAATAAGCGCCACATTGTAGGCGAATGCCCAGAAAAGATTTTGTTTGATATTGCGGAGCGTGCTATGCGCAAGCGCACGGGCGTTAACCAGCCCCCTTGGATCGCCCGACATGAGAATCACGTCTCCGGATTCGATCGCGATGTCCGAACCCGTCCCCATCGCCACGCCTACATCAGCCCGGGCCAGCGCCGGCGCATCGTTGATGCCGTCCCCCGTGAACGCCACGCGGCGCCCTTCCAGCCGGTAGTGCTGCACCGCGTCGGCTTTCTTATCCGGGAGAATATCTGCGGATACCTCATCGATCCCCAGTCGACCGGCAACAACTTCGGCGGCGCGAGGCGCATCGCCGGTAATCATCACCACCCGGCACCCGAGTTCCTGCAGTGCCTCGACACTTTCCGCTGCATGTTCCTTCAGAGGATCCGAAACCCCGAAAATCGCCGCAAGCACGCCATCCGCGGCCATAAAAAGAATGGTTTTACCCTCTTCCGGGAGTGTACGCACCGCATCGGATCGGAATATATCTCCTCCAAGCGGCGACATATCGACCTTTTCCGCGGCCAGAAAGCGTTCGGAGCCGATGTACACCGCTTTTTTCTCCACCGTGCCCGAGATACCCAGTCCGGAATGCGCCTGAACCCGGGTCGCTGCGGAAACGGATATCCCCCGTTCCTCCGCAGCCTCCACGATGGCATAGCCCACAGGATGTTCCGAGCGCCTTTCCACGGCAGCGGCAAGACGCAGTACCTCCTCATCCGACCATGCGTCGCAAGGGATCATGTCCGTCAGGCGCGGGCGCCCCTCGGTAAGCGTGCCGGTTTTGTCGAAGGCGACCGTATCGACCCCGGCCAACGATTCTATGGCGTCCGCGCCCCGAAACAGAATCCCTAATTCGGCGGCCTTGCCGGAACCGACCATGACGGATACAGGAGTAGCCAGCCCCATCGCGCAGGGACAGGCAATAATCAGTACGGATACAGCGGCTACAAGGGCAAAGGGCAACGCCGGCGCCGGCCCCATGACCATCCACAGGACAAAAGCAAGAAACGCCACAACGAGCACCGCGGGCACGAACCACGCTACGACACGATCCGCCAACCGCTGGATGTGCGGTTTCGATTGCTGGGCTTCCTCGACCATACGAACAATACGGGCCAGCACCGTATCCCCCCCTACCCGCGTAGCCCGAAAACGAAAACCGCCGCGTCCGTTGATCGTGCCGCCCACCACCTCGTCCCCCGCCTTTTTCTCGACCGGTACCGGCTCCCCGGTAAGCATGGACTCGTCTATCCAGGATTCCCCTTCTTCCACGATCCCGTCCACGGGCAATCGCTCTCCCGGACGCACGAGGATGATATCGCCGGCCACGACTTCCTCGATGGGAATATCCGTCTCGCGATCTGCGCGCACCACACGAGCAAGCGCCGGTTGCAAACCGAGCAGCAACCGCATCGCGGCGCCGGCGCGGCCCCTGACGCGCACTTCGAGGTATTTGCCCAGCAGAATCAGCGCAATGATGGCCGAGGACGCCTCGAAGTAGACATGGTCGGCGCCTGAGGGCATCACGCCGGGAAGAAACATGGCCACGACGGAATACCCGTAGGCGGCGCTGGAACCAAGCATGACCAGCGTATGCATGTCCGGATGTCCGGTCCGCGCTGCTTTCCAGCCCAGCCGGTAGAACCAGAGACCCGGCCCGAATTGCACGATACCGGCCAGCGCGAACAGGATATACAGAAGGAGCGCCTCCCCGATCAGTATGTGCAGCCACGACGCGGCCGGAGGCCATAGCATCGGAAACATCTGCAAAGCGAGGATCACCGCGGTGGGAACTCCCGCGAATACCGCCCGCCGGCGCAGGGCCTCCAACTCGGCTTCGCGAGCCGTTTCCTCGGCCTCCTCACGCGCCTTTGCGCCGGAAGCCGCCTCTATCGCCTCGTATCCGCTTGCCCGGACCGCCACATACATGGCCTCCACAAGCTCGGAGCCGCCCCGGTAGCGTACGCGGGCGCGTTCGGTAGCCAGATTTACGTCCACCGTCTCCACCCCATCCACACCGGTCAACGCTTCTTCAACGCGAAGGACGCATCCGGCGCACGTCATGCCGCGTATTCCAAGCTGTACTTCCTGCTCCGGCGTACGCTGCGAAGAAATGTCGATGGAGTGGTCTGTGGCCATTTTGCGGCGGAAAGCGGAGCGCAGGCTGCCCTATTCTTCTTGCGGGTCCAGTATGTTCTCGATGCGAACCAGCACGTCTTCGAGGTGCAATGCCGTAGGCCGGTCCCGCATTCTGCGGGCGGCCCGCCGTACATCTCCACGCAACGTTTCCAGTTCGCCGCGTACGTACGCCCGGATATCGCTCTGACTCACGTCGACCGGCGTAAAGCCGAGGAACCGGCGCGCAGCGGCGGACGGAGCGGTGACCTCCTGGGTCATTAACCGCTCCATGTCCTCCAGATAGGCGCGTTGCAGGTTGCGCCGCCACGGATCGATCGCTTCGTTGGCGTCCAGTTCGCGCCAGAGGCCTTTTCGCAAATCTTCCAGCATATCCAGGGGGGCATACGCCGCATCGCCAAGGCGGGCTTCCGCCTCGATAAGACGAGCCAGCCGCTGCGGATCGAGCAGCAGGTCCAACTGACCGGCCTGAATGCTTCGAATGCGTTCTACAGCGCCCGCATGTTCGATCCGGCGAAGAATATCCTCATCGACAAACCATAGGGGCGTATCGAATCCGAATTCGTGCAGAAAAGCCATCGCCCTCGTTTGCGCATCCTTCGAAACCATTTCGTACACAGGCCCATCCTGATCGTACGTCTTCGGGGTCTCGTACACCCCTCCGATTTCGCGCGCCACATGGCCGAGATAGCGCCTCCACTGGATCGCTATCTCCCCGTATATTTCCTCGAGTTGGGCGTAGTTTTCGCCCTCCTCTCGGGTCCAGTCGATCAGGTTCGGAACGATGCGCTGCAGGTTTGCAACACCCAGCCGGCTCGCTTCCACCGCATCGTCGCCGAGATCCTCCCGCTGCGACCGGGGATCCAGCGGGTTGCCCGTCTGGCGCCCGTAGAAGTACAACGGATCGCCGGCGCGTTCCTTGACCCAGCCGTTCAGCACGGCTTTGATTTCTTCTTCGTTGTCTGCTCCGGGAATGGGCCGGTAGCCCCAGCGAACGCTCCATTTGTCGTATTCGCCGATCATGGGTATGAAATGGGTCACCCCGTCTTCCGGCTGCGCGATATAATTGAAGCGGGCGTAATCCATGATGGACGGCGTCGTGCCGTACGCACTGGTAAACGTCGGCGACCGCAGCGAATCGACGGAGAACGCGTAGCTTGATCCCCAGTTGTGCGGCAAGCCGATCGTATGGCCTACCTCGTGGGCGGACACGAAGCGGATCAACTCTCCCATTACCTCGTCGTCAAACTTCACGGCGCGCGCATCCGGGTTCGAGGCGGCCGTCTGGACGAAATACCAGTTCCGCAAAAGATTCATCACATTGTGGTACCACCCGATATCGCTCTCGAGAATCTCTCCCGAACGCGGGTCGTGAACATGCGGACCGTAGGCGTTCTCGATATCCGACGGGAAATAGCGGATGACTGAATAGCGTACATCCTCCGGGCTGAATTCCGGATCTTCCTCCACAGAAGGAGGATCTTTGCCGATAATGGCGTTCCGGAAACCGGCTTCCTCGAATGCCACGTTCCAGTCGTCCACCCCCTGCTTGATGTACGGGCGCCATTTCATCGGGGTGGCCGGATCGATGTAGTACACAATGGGGCGCACCGGCTCCACCAGTTCACCGCGCGCAAAGGCTTCGGGATCGCTGGGTTCGAGCCGCCATTTCGTGATGAAGCATTTCTCCTCCGCCCGCTGCGTATCCGCCCCGTAATCGATCGTCTCCACATTGAAATATCCCACGCGCGCATCGCAGGGCCGCGGCGTCATGAGCTGATCCGGCAAAAGCACCATGGACTGGTTCATCTCCACAGAGATGGTTCCGGTCGAGGGATTGTCGGGGGGCTCGTCCGCCGCGTACGTAAGCGTATGGCGCACTTCGATATTGCGGGGGAAGCTTTGCGCCCCATTCACATAGGAACGATCCTTGTCCAGGCTCCTGACCTCGTACCGCTCCCGGTTGGACGAACTCAGGCCCAGAAAGCGAACATCTGTCGTAAAGAGCTCGGTCACGTCCACCACGGACCGGGTGGAATCGTCGTTTCTGGCCAGAATGTCGAATGCGGCCACCACCGGTTCGAGGTTTGCGTTCCGGACCGCCTGGTAAATCGGATGATCCTCGCTCGCCACGCTCTCGTAGGATACGATTCGCAGGAGCACCTTATCCCCCTGCCGCTGCCACCGCAGCACCTGCGTGTTGGCTTTCTGCCCCCCGTATCCCATGCCGGCGTGCGTACGCGCCATACGGGTTACCAGCAGCATCTCCCGGTCCAGCAACGAATCCGGGATTTCAAAGAGGGTTTTCTCCGTATCGCGGTGTACGGCAAACAACCCCTCGTCCGTGGTCATGCTTTCCTTGACGACTTCGGAGTATTTCTTCATCTTCGTTTCGTCGTCCGGCCCGGCAGCCGCTTGCGTGTCCGTGGACGCAGAGTCCGCCGTAACCGCAGTCTGCAGCGCCATAGAACAGCCTCCAAGCAAAACAGCCAGAGAAAGAAGCGTCAAAAACGAAGGTATCTTGAAACGATTCATGAGGTCACGCACAATGAAATGCGGCAGGCAGTGGAAGGAAAAAAGGGAATGAGCCCGGCAAAAAAACAGGGGGGGCTTCGAACAACCGTCCGCAATACCCTGTAAGGAAAAGCATGATATGCAATTGTTGTGTCTGTTGCACGGCGTGGATCGCAGCCCGCTTCATTACAGCACTGTCCATTCTTTCGACGCATCGGTAAGATTTGATACCCCGTCTTCGCGCAGGCACACCACATCTTCGATACGAATGCCGAACCGGCCCGGCAGATAGACGCCCGGCTCGATCGACACGACACACCCGTCCGGCAGCACATCATCCACCAGACGAGACAGGCGGGGCCATTCGTGAATTTCCAGCCCGATGCCGTGCCCGAGGCTATGAGAAAACGCCTCTTCGTATCCCCCTTCCCGAATCACGTCACGAGCCAACGCATCGACTTCCCTGGCCGGCATGCCCGCGCGCGCATGCCACAGCGCGCATTCCTGCGCGGAGCGCACCAGATCGTATATCTCCGGAACCAGCGGATCCGGCGGCCCCACAGCCACCGTACGCGTCATGTCCGAGGCATATCCATCCAGAAAACATCCGAAATCGAGCAGGAGTACGTCGCCGGCCTGCACCGGGCGGCCCGTAGGCTGCGCATGGGGAAGCGCACTGTGCAAACCGGAAGCCACGATGGGATCGAAAGACATCCTGTCGGCGCCCCGACGCAGGTGCCCTGCCACAATTTCGGCGGCAATTTCCTTCTCCGTGCGTCCCGGCCGGATCCATTGCTTCAGACTTTCGAACACTTCTCCCGTCAAGGCCTGGGCGGCGCGGATACGCTTCAGTTCATCCGGGCTTTTGCGGGCCACAAGTTCATTGAGCAGTCCGGGCGTTCCGATCCATTCCACGCCGGGGAAACGCTTTTGCAGCATCTCCAGGGAAGAAACCGTAAGACGATCCGACACATACGCAACCCGGGGTACGCCCTTCAGTAACCCCTCCGCCTCCATGTACTCGAGGGCGTCGCGCTGCGTGGGTCGTATCACATGGACGGACACATCCCTGACTTCCTCCCCCGCCTGCGTACGGTACCGCCCATCCGTCACGAAATGCGCCGCATCCGCGCGAACGATCAGTACGCCATACGATCCCTTAAAACCGCACGCCCAGCGCACATGGGCATAATGGGTCAGGTACAATGCATCCGCGGACAACGTGCGGAGCAGGGCGCGGAGAGAAGAGATGCGGTCCACGGAAAAGACTCCGGCAAATAGTTAGGGTCTGCTACCACTATTTAGCGGCGCTCTGCGGAGCCTGTTTTCCCGCCAGGCCAGGCACCGCGAGGGCCCCAAACGAAGGGTTCCGGCGCGCGGATACTCAGAGCCGGGTGCTGTAATTGGGCGCTTCCTTCGTGATGAATACATCGTGCGGGTGGCTTTCCCGTTGCCCGGCGCCCGTCACACGAATAAACTGCGCCGTTTCCTGCAACTCCCGAATGGAAGCAGCCCCGCAGTACCCCATCGCAGCCCGCAAGCCCCCAAGCATCTGGTGCACGACTTCCGCAAGATTCCCGCTGTATGGAACGCGCCCTTCGATTCCCTCCGGAACGAGTTTGGCAAGATCATCCTCGGCATCCTGGAAATACCGGTCCTTAGACCCCGATTCCATGGCTCCCACGGAGCCCATTCCCCGGTAGCTTTTGAACTTGCGGCCTTCGTACAGAATGGTTTCGCCGGGACTCTCTTCCACCCGCGCAAAAAGCCCGCCGATCATCACGGAATCGGCCCCGGCGGCCAACGCTTTCGGAACATCCCCGGTCTGTTTGATCCCCCCGTCGGCAATCACCGGTACGCCGTGTTTGTGCGCCACCGCAGCGCAATCCATGATCGCTGTAAGTTGCGGCACGCCAATGCCGGCCACGATACGGGTCGTACAGATAGAGCCGGGCCCGATGCCGACCTTGACGGCGTCGGCTCCCGCCCCGATAATCGCTTCGGCCGCCTCCACCGTGCCGATGTTGCCGGCAATCACGTCCCGATCCCCCGAAAGGGCCTTGACCTGCTCTACCGTCTTCAGAACGCCTTTGGAGTGTCCGTGCGCCGTGTCCACCACAAGAAAATCGACGTCGCTCTCTGCAAGAGCCGCTGTCCTGTCCGCCACATCCGGCGTAACGCCGATCGCCGCCCCTACGCGCAAGCGCCCATGCGCATCCTTGCAGGCATTGGGATATTTGCGCTTTTTATCGAGGTCCTTGAAGGTGATCAGCCCTTTCAGATTCCCGTCGTCATCCACCACCGGAAGCTTCTCGATCTTGTGCCTTTGCAGCAGGGCCTCCGCCTGGTCCAGCGTCGTTCCCACAGGCGCCGTCACAAGATTCTCCCGGGTCATCATCTCGCTCAGCGGGGTACGCCCGTCATGCGCGAAGCGCAGATCGCGGTTCGTAACAATCCCCACCAGGCGGTTCTCGGCATCGACTACGGGGATGCCCCCGATATGGTACCGCTCCATCATGGCGCAGGCATCCGCCACCGTACCCTCCGGATGCAAGGTGATCGGATCGAGGATCATACCGCTTTCGGAGCGCTTCACGCGGCGCACCTCATCCGCCTGCCGCTCGATAGACATGTTTTTGTGCAGCACCCCGGCCCCGCCTTCCCGGGCGATCGCGATCGCCATTTCGGACTCGGTAACCGTGTCCATGGCGGCAGACAACAGCGGAATATTCAGCGCAATACGCGGCGTCAGGATCGTTTCAATGGAAACGTCCCGGGGCATGATGGACGAATGCCGGGGCATAAGCAGCACATCGTCGTAAGTAAGCCCCTCCTTGCGGAGCCGTTCAAGAAGCAGCTTGTCGTCGGTCGTCATGATATATATTCATTGCATGTGTACCCGGCGCTTGAGCCGCCGGATCTCAAAGGGCTGCAGGCGCCTCCATTTTCCGAGTCGAACGCCTTTGGCGGTAAGCCCTGCGTAATTCACGCGCTCGAGCGTTGTGATCTCGTGGCCAAGCGCTTCGAACATCCTGCGAATCTGCCGGTTGCGGCCTTCGTGCATGCGCAATCCCACCTCATGGCGGCTGGGCAGCGCCACGTACGCCACCTCATCGGCCTTCGCCGAGCCGTCCTCCAGTTCGATGCCTTTCCTGAGCAGGTCGAGCTCATGAGGTTTCACGGCCTTCCGGGTGCATACCCGATACAGTTTATCCACCTCGTACCGGGGATGCATCAACCGGTGCGCCAGTTCCCCGTCGTTGGTGACAAGCAATACGCCCGACGTATCCCGGTCCAGGCGGCCCACGGGAAAGAGACTGCCCTTGTCCGCATCCGGAAGGGCCAGAAGGTCCATCACGGTGCGCCGGTTCTTCGGGTCGTGCTTCGTGGTAATCGTATCCTTCGGCTTATTGAGAAGGATGTACTCATGGGGGGAAGCGGAGATGCGTTTCCCGTTGACCTCCACCGTATCGGTCGGCATCACCGAGATATGAAATTCCCGGACACGCTCCCCGTTCACCTTGACGAGTCCCCGTTTGATCAGGCTATCCGCCTCGCGGCGCGAACACACGCCTGCACGGGCAATATACCGGTTGAGCCGCATCCCCTTGCCTGCCGCACCCTCTCCGTTCCGGGACGAACCGGTGGGCTCCGATCGCCCCGGCGGCCCGGCAGTGGCAGTACCGGCGGTACTCTTCCGCCCTCTTTGTCCCCTTTTGGCAGGTAATCCGGCGGACATTTTAGCGGATATCGATCCTGAATAGAAAGCGCGTAACGTATATAAGCCTCCATGAACGAACCAGCGCGCGATCTGTTCTTGTCCAAAGAATTTTCCGGCTGCGCCGGGCTATTCCCCGGCCTCCCGCTCCGCTTGCGGCCCCGCCTGGTCCGCCGCCCCATCCCGGATCGCATTTTCCTCCTGTTGCAACTGCAACAACTCAACGCGCTCCTTGCTGAAGGAAGGATCTCCAAGAATTTCCTCGATTTCGCGCAGGTTGGGAAGATCGTCGATATCTCCCAGCCCGAACTGTTCCAGAAACGAATCCGTGGTTCCGTAGATCAGGGGGCGCCCCAGAGAATCACCCCGGCCCACTACGTCGATGACCCCTCTTTCCATGAGCTTGCCCAGCGCATAGCCGGAATCGACGCCGCGTACAAAATCGACCTCGGGTTTGGTGACAGGCTGCCGGTACGCTACGATAGCGAGAGTCTCCATGAGCGAGTGCGACAATTTCCGGTTTTGCTCCTTATTGAAAAAAGATTTGAGATAGGGAGCAACCGGGGAAATGGTAGCCATCCGAAAGCCTGCCGCCCACCGCTCGATGCGAAAAACGCGTCCGCTCGCCTCATAGGCCTTGTTCAGACTCGTCACCGCCTCCAGCACATCCCCGTCCGAGGGCGCATCGTTCCCTGTGACGTCGCTATACACACTGGCGATCTCGCGGGCGGTGACAGGGCGATCCGCCGCGAAAACAAGCGCTTCGGCGACATGCATAAGCGCCCGATCTCCCAGTTCGTGTATGGACGCCATACCGCTCGGTGGTCTATTTTCCATTACCGTTTCGTTCGCCCGAAATCTTTTCTATCCGATCGTCTGCACGGTCGGGTCTTCAGAATCCGTCTCGTCCTGCCGGATCCGCAGTTCAAGATAAAAATCGATCGGGTTCCCTTCAGCAATATGTACATGCACCTGTCGCGCCTGCACAAGTTCAAGCACGCCCAGAAAGGTCGCAACGATAAACGACCGGGACCGATTCTCCACAAGCGCGGAGAAAGAAAGATTCTTGTCCCGGGCAAGGCGGTCCAGGAGAAACGCGCGCTGTTCCTCGATCGAATATTCTTCGCGCGTCACACCGTGCAGCGCTTCTTCCGGCGCCTCTGCAAGGATTCGTTTGAGCGCCGATACCAGATCGAAAACGGACGCATCCAGATCCGGTTTCTCTTCCCATGCGGCCCGTTCGGAAACGACATGATCGCGCGTAAAGCGTTCCGCCCGCTCGCTTTCGAGCGCCAGTAAATGTTCGGACGCCTCCTTGTACCGGACATATTCCAGAAGGCGTTCCACCAGTTCCCGGCGAGGATCGACCGGCTCTCCATCTTCGTCGACCTCCTGGCCCGGCAGAAGCATGCGGGCCTTTATCCCGATCAGGACCGCCGCCATGTACAAAAACTCCCCTGCACTGTCGAGATCGATTTCTTCGAGCAGGCGCACATGCTCAAGGTACTCGTCAGCAATGCGGGCCACAGGAATGTCGAAAATATCCAACTCGTCCCTCCTGATAAAAAAGAGGAGCAAGTCCAGCGGTCCCTCGAAATCCTTAAGATTTATCTGATACATTTTAAGGATGCAATCATGAAATTCTGTACATGCGAACGCGGAGCGCTGATCAAAGTGAAATTGGTCATGGCATCCTTAACTCTTTGTCTTTCAATGAAAAAGAGTCAATCATTAAAGTTTTTTATAAACCACTCCACGGTCTCTTCCAGGCCCTGTGCAATGTCTGTGCCGGGTACCCATCCCAGTTCGCGCCGGGCGAGATCAAAAGCCAGTACGCTCCTGCGCTGTTCACCCGGCCGCCCTGCCTCATGACGCCGCTCCATGTCCGGAGCAATCCGGTCCCGCAAGATATCGAAAAGATCGTTCACACTGGTTTCTACCGCCGTTCCGATGTTGAACGTACCCGACCCGTGGTACGCCAACGCGCTCAGATTCGCCCGCACCACATCCCTCACATACACGTAATCCCGCGTTTGCAAACCGTCCCCGAAAATAACGGGCTGTTCGCCTCGCAGCATCCGCTGCGCAAAGATCGCTACGACCCCGGCCTCCCCGTGAGGGTTCTGTCTCGGCCCGTATACGTTCCCGTAGCGGAGCGCGACAAAGGATATGCCATACTGATTCCGATAATAATCAAGGTACCGTTCCGTGCACAGTTTGGTGACGCCATAGGGAGAAAGGGGCCTGGTAACATGATTTTCGTCCTGCGGGGCATATTCCGGCTCCCCATAGATAGCCCCTCCTGTCGAGGCGAAAACGACTTTCTTCAATCCCGCCCGCCGGCCTGCTTCCATGAGATTCAGCAAGCCGAGCACATTGACCGTAGCGTCGAATCGGGGGTCAGCCACGGATTTGCGCACATCCATCTGGGCCGCATGATGCACGAATACCTCGAAACCATGCGCCTGCATACATTCCGAGGCTTCCGCGGACCGGATGTCCAACTCATGAAAAACAGCCCCTTCCGGGATGTTTTCCCGCCGCCCTCCGGACAGGTCATCGAGAATATGCACTTCATGGCCCGCTTCGAGCAGGGCCTCGGATACATGAGAAGCTATGAAGCCGGCGCCGCCGGAAACCAGTATCTTCATGGCTACCCCTCCGGTACAAGCGCCGCGGTCGAAAGCTGATCTCCCTTGAACAGCATGGACGCCACCCGCTGCACATCTTCGACCGTAACTTTCCCGATTGCATCGCTGATCTCGTCAAGCGTCAGATAGCGCCCGAAATAAAGTTCCTGCCGCCCGATGCCCATCATGCGGTTACTCATGCCTTCAAGGCCGAGCATCATAGCGCCCCGCAACTGGTTTTTCGCCTCGTTGAGCGTACGGCTTCCGATCGGAACCTCGACAAAATACCGCAACTCCTTTCGAATCAATTTCTTCACGCGCTCCATCTTGCGTACATCCGAGGCGGCATATACCCCGAAATCGCCCGAATCCGAGTGCATATTCGCGAAGGATCCGATGTTATAGCAAAAACCGTATTTCTCCCGCACATTCTGGTTGAGCCGGCTCGACATTCCACCCCCCAGTAACGTATTCAACACGCTGAACGCCACCCGGTCCTCGTTGCGCACGCTCAGCCCGCGCGCACCCATCACGAAATGGGCCTGCTGAATGGGTCGGGATTCCACGAAATCGTGGGGGACATAGCCGTTCACGGGCGCGCGCCGGATCGGGCGCTCGGCTATCGGCATCCCCCCCAGCATATCTCCGGCCATACGCACGATATCGTCGTGATCCGCGTTCCCGGCCACGACAAGCACCACGCGATCGGGTACGTAGTGGCTGCGCATATAATCGCATAGCATCTCCCGGTCGAACGACTGCACCGTCTGAGGATACCCGATCACGGGAGCGCCGAGCGCATGGCCATCGTAGACGACGGATTCGAACCGGTCGAATACGAGCTCTTCCGGGTTATCCTCGTACATTTTCATCTCTTCGAGGATCACGCCCTTCTCCTTCTCGATCTCTTTCTCGGGCAAGGTCGGAAAGAGAATGAGATCACACACCGTATCTATGGCCCGGGCAAGATGTTCGTCCAGTGCGCGGGCATAGTAGCAGGTATACTCCTTGGCCGTAAACGCATTCAGATACCCGCCCACGGACTCCATGCGGCGGGCAATATGATGCATGCGCCGCTTGCGCGTACCCTTGAACACCATGTGTTCAATGAAATGACTGATGCCGCGCTCCTCAGCGCGTTCGTCCCGGCTGCCCGCGGCGACCCACGCCCCGACAGAAACGGATCGAACCGACGGAATGCGCTCCGAAAGAACCCGAACGCCGTTCTTCAGGGTTGTTTTCCGGAAACACGGGGATATGCCGTTTCCCGCGCGCTGCATAACGTAGCGGAATTCTTAAGAATCGTTGATTAAATCCGCATGGGCGAGGACCTTGGGAGGCGCCTTCTCTCAAAACATAAACGTGCGGTTGGCCGCAAGTTTGCAGGATATCCCGGGCCCGATGTTTTGTTCGAATGCGCGCCCCGGGGTTCCTTAACGAGGTCTGCGGCTGCGGTGTCCTCCCCCGCTTCGGCCGGAGCCGTTACGACCCCCGCGCTCCCGATAGGAACCTCCTCCTCCCCGACCATCCCGGCGGGAACCCCCTGCATGCTGGCCCTGGGGCCGCCGGGGCCGTTCTTCCTGACCGTCTTCTCTCGGCGGCAGGAACGGTTTCCGGCTGAGGCGGAGTTTCCCGTCATCGCGAATCTCGATGAGCTCTACCTTGACCTTGTCGCCAACCTGGAAATAGTCCTCCACGTTTTCGACATATCCATGATCGAGTTCGGAGATATGAAGCAGCCCCTCCTTTCCGGGGAGAATCTCGATGATGGCTCCAAAGGCAAGGATGCTCTTTACCGTTCCCTCATACACATCCCCCGCTTCCGGCACCGCCACAATACCCTTGATCAGGTCAATGGCCGCCTGGGCGTCTTCCTGGTTGGTGGCGGAGATCGTTACGACACCCTTCCCGTCCTTGTCCTCGATCTCGATGGATGTGTTCGTATCCCGCTGCATCCCCTGGATGACCTTCCCGCCCGGGCCGATAATCGCGCCGATAAATTCCCCATCGACGGCGATCTGCGTGAGCCGGGGCGCATGGGGCGACAGGTCGCCTCTTGCTTCGGTGATCGTTTCATCCATGACATCGAGAATGTGATGCCGCGCATCCCGCGCCTGCTCCAGCGCCTGCCGGAGCACATCCCTGGACAGCCCTGCAATCTTGATATCCATCTGACAGGCCGTGACGCCGTCACGCGTACCCGTCAGTTTGAAGTCCATATCCCCAAGATGATCTTCCGTACCGAGGATATCGGTCAGCACCGCCGTGTGACCATTCTCACTGATAAGCCCCATCGCGATGCCGGCGACCGGCTTGCGAACCGGAACGCCCGCATCCATCAGCGCCATGGAGCCCGAACATACGGACGCCATGGAAGACGAGCCGTTGGACTCGAGCACATCGGCATTGACGCGAATCGTGTAGGGAAACTCTTCCTCCGAAGGAAGCATGTATTGCAATGCCCGCTCGGCAAGCATCCCATGGCCTATTTCCCGTCGGCTGGTGCCGCGAATAAATTTCGCTTCACCCGTACAAAACGGGGGAAAGTTGTAATGGAGATAAAACCGCTTGTCCTCCGAGGAAAATATCTGATCCACCGCCTGTACGTCCCGGCCTGTCCCCAGCGTGATGGAGGCAAGCACCTGGGTTTCCCCTCGCGTAAAGATCGCGGAGCCGTGTACGCGCGGCAGGTAGCCCGTTTCCGTCCATATGTCGCGCACTTCGTCGAGCGCACGCCCGTCGATACGGCGGCCTTCGTTCAGAATCATTGCCCGCATAGCCTGACGCTCGACGGCACGGACCGCCTCTTTCAACTGCGCCCCGGTATATCCTTCCTCCGTGGTCTCCGCCCCGTCTTCTCCAAGGAGTTCGGCCACCGCCTCATCCCTGATTTCCCGCAATCCCCCGTAGAAGGCGCCCTTTTCATAAGGTTTATGGAGATGTTCCTCGATCTGGCTACCAGCCGCCTCAGTGGCCTTCTCCAGAATGCCGTCGGGCAGCGTCACCAGGTTCGGCTGAAACGGCTCGACCTCCCCGACAGAATCGGCCACCAACTCATGCTGGGCCGCGCACAACTTCCGGATCGCTTCGTGCGCCACATCCAGCGCCTCAAGCAGATCTTCCTCACCCACTTCCTGCATCTCGCCTTCGACCATCACAATCGCATCCTCCTTGCCCGCAACCACAAGATCCATGTCGCTTTCCGCCGTCTCCTCAATCGTCGGGTTGACGACAAAGGCCCCGTCTACCCGCGCAACGCGGACCTCCGCGATCGGACCATCGAACGGGGCCCCTGCAAGCATCAGCGCGGCGGACGCGCCCGCACCTGCAAGGACATCCGCATTGTACTGGTCGTCGGCGGAAATTACGTAGGCGATAATCTGCGTCTCGTGCAGAAATCCGTCCGGGAAAAGGGGGCGAAGCGCCCGGTCCACCAAACGCGACGACAATACTTCCTTGTCCGTCGGGCGCCCTTCCCGCTTTATGAACCCGCCCGGAATTTTTCCGCCTGCGGAAAATTTTTCACGATACTCGACCGTGAGCGGGAAAAAACTCTGTCCGGCGCGCACCTCTTGCGAGAGCACCGCGGTGCACAACACCATGGTATCTCCCAACCGGACAACCACTGCGCCGCCTGCCTGTTTTGCAAGGCGGCCTGTCTCTAACGAGACTACCTTACCTGGAGCAATCTCTATTTCTTTACGTGTACATGCGTTCATTTTTCTACCTGTCTCCATCTTCGTTTTATTGCAATGTCCTGCGTTTCGTTCGCCTGTGCAGGGATTCGGTTCTTTACGTACTCAGCCTCTCTAACCTCCGGTGCAAACAGGCCGCATACGTACGAACAACGCACGCGGCATATATGGCTCATGCCCTTTGGAGAAATGCAGTTGACCGGGGTAAATGTTACTTGCGAATACCCAATTCCTTGATGATAGAACGATAACGTTCGATATCCCGGTCCATCAGATAATTGAGCAAACGGCGCCGTTTCCCTACGAGTTTAAGCAATCCGCGCCGCGTGGAGTGGTCTCCCGGATGGCGCTTAAGGTGTCCGTTCAGTTCGTTGATACGATGCGTAAAGATCGCAATCTGAACTTCCGGGGCGCCGGTATCGTCAGCCGATTTTCCATAGGTCTCGACCAACGTTTTTGTCTGCTCTGTAGTAATCATGGCGTATTCTCTCCTCTTTAGATTATGCCATCGTAAAGAAGAACGCCCACCCAAAATGAGTCCATAATGAATAAGGCGTACAAGCGGCAGGCACAGCCTTAGCACCCGCCGAGTATCTCCCTGCTACGCACCCGATCTTGCGAAAGTTGCCTCATCAGGTCTTTTTTGGACGCGAAACGGCGCTCATTGCGTGTTCTGGAAACGAATTCCACGCGAAGAAGCTCTCCATACATGTCTTCTTCGATGTCCAGGAGATGCACCTCTATCATGCGCCGGGCGCCTCCAAACGTAGGACGCATTCCGATATTCATCATGCCGGGCAGCGAACGATTGTCCGGAGTTCCATCCCGATGTGCGGATAATCTGTCCACCCGCACGGCGTACACGCCATCGGCGGGTATCACCTTGCCGGGATGCTCCACCTCGATATTTGCGGTCGGGAACCCCATTTCGCGCCCGCGCCCCTCGCCGCGAACGACCCGGCCCGTAAGACTATAGGAGTGCCCCAGCATGCCGGAGGCGGCCTCAACGTCCCCGCGGTCTTCCAGCGCCTGCCTGATCTTGCGGGAGGAAACGGTTTGTTCCTTTATAATCCGGGCGGGTACGATATCCACCGTGAAGCCATGCTTCTTCCCCAGCGTGCGTAACAGATCCGCATTGCCCCGCCGGTCGCGTCCAAAGGCATGGTCGTAGCCAATGACGATTTCCCGCAGCCCGATCCCCCGAACCAGAATGTCTTCAACGAATGCTTCGGCGGAAAGCCGGGAAAATTCCTTCGTAAAAGGAAGGATGACAAGCCGGTCCAGGCCGAACGCTTCCATAATATCCGCCCGCTCCCCGATCGTCGTCAGCAGGGGCAAGGGCGTCCCTTCCACGATTTCGCGCGGATGCGGGTGGAAGCTGAGTACGGTACTGATCCCGCCGAGCGCCCCGGCGCGCTCCAGCAAATAGCGCAGAATGGACTGGTGCCCCAAATGCACCCCGTCGAACGTCCCCACGGTAAGCACCGAGGCCGTATCCCTTTGCACCTGATCGAGCCCATGCAATCGTTTCATGCGCCGCGCCCCCGGATGGCCTTCTGAAGACCCTCCACCGTCCAGGCTTCATTCACGGAGAAGTCGCCGATATGCGTACGCCGGAGTTGAACGATATGCGCGCCTACTCCCAGTACCTGCCCGAATTCATGGGCAAGACTGCGAATGTACGTGCCGCTGGAACACTCGACTGCGAAAGAAACATCCGCATGCTTTCGTTCCAGTATCTCAAAAGACCGGATGGTCACGATGCGCTTCGGGGGAACCACCTCCTCGCCCCGGCGCATCTTGCGATAGAGGCGCTCGCCTCCCCTCTTGACCGCAGACCAGGCAGGCGTGATCTGCTCGATGACGCCCACGAAGCGATCGCGCGCCCGCAGGAGGTCTTCATGCCCGATTCCGGAGGGATCGCGGCGCTCGGTCACTTTGCCGTCGGCATCGTAGGTGTCGGTGGCCTCGCCAAGGCGCAGCGTGGCTTCGTAGGTTTTGGGCAGATGCATAAACCGCTCCATGAGCCGGGTCGCCTGCCCCATCAGTATAATCAGTAACCCGGTAGCCAGCGGATCGAGCGTGCCGGCATGCCCCATTTTGCGCACATCGAGAAAAGTTCTCAGCCTGCGAATCACATCGAACGATGAACACCCTTCCGGCTTGTCCACAGGCAGTACGGTCCTGTCAAAGGTCTCCGGCAACGTCGGGGCCGGATAATAGACCTCCCTGATATCTACATCCCGAATAAAGGGCTGTGTCATTGCAAACCGGCTTCCCGGTGTTCCCGTTCGGCCCGGATCTTCTCAAAAATCTCGTCCATGCGTTTCGATTCGTGCATAGCCTCGTCGAGAAAAAACCGAATGTCCGGAACCGCCCGCAACTGATGACGAATGCGCCGCGCCAGCGCCGATCGGATTTCCGCGGTCAGATCGGTAAAATGCCGGAAAGCGGCGCGGCGCTCCTCGATATCCTGTTCGTAGATGCTCACATCCACATACGCAATGCCCAGATCCCTGGTTACGCGCACATTGGTTACGGTGTACATACACGGGATACGCTCCGAAAATGCCGTTTGCAGAACCCCTGCAATCTCCCGCTGCAATAACCGGGCTACACGTTCGGTGCGGATACTCATGGCGGAGCAAGAAATGAATGAAGAGCACGTCCTGGCCTTTCAACGCGTACCGGGCCGGCGTCAGACCGGCGATCCCACCTGAAGCGTACGTTTTTCTTCGATGATCTCGTACCCTTCGACCTGATCTCCCACCTTGATATCGTTGTACCCCTTGATGGAGATCCCGCATTCGTACCCGCTTTGCACCTCACGCACATCATCCTTGAAGCGCTTGAGCGAATCGATTTCCCCTTCGTAGATCACGACTCCTTCGCGAATTACCCGCATGCGATCATTACGGCGAATTTTGCCCTCGATCACATAGCAGCCGGCCACCGTGCCGGCTTTGGGCACCTTGAACAATTCCCGCACCTCCACGGTGCCTCTCGTAACCTCCTTCTCTTCGGGGGACAACAGCCCTTCAAGCGCGTCACGAATATCCTCGATCGCATCGTAGATGACCGAATATGTACGGATATCGATTTCCTCCCGCTCGGCCAGCGCGCGGGCGCCGGGCGACGGACGCACCTGAAATCCGATAATCACCGCATCGGACGCAGAAGCCAGCATCACATCGCTTTCGGTAATCGCCCCGACGCCGCTATGAATCACATTGAGCGCCACCTCTTCCGTGCTCAGTTTGAGCAGCGAATCCTCCAGCGCTTCGACGGAGCCGCCCACGTCGGCCTTGATAATCATGTTGAGCTCCTTGAAATCGCCGAGCGCCAGACGGCGACCTATCTCATCCAGCGTAATGTGCTTCTTCTGACGCAAGGACTGCTCCCTGTGAATCTGCTGGCGGCGCTGCGAAATATCCCGGGCTTCCTTCTCTTCGTCCAGCCCGACAAGCTGGTCTCCCGCCTCCGGCGAACCGCTTAGCCCCAGCACGAGGGCAGGCTGCGACGGGCCTGCTTCCTCTACCCGGCGGTCCCGCTCATCGAACATGGCCCGTACGCGCCCGTTGTACAGCCCGGCGATAAAGTAGTCGCCTACCTGCAGCGTGCCGTTGCGAACGAGCACCGTAGCCACATTCCCCCGCCCCTTCTCAAGGCGCGATTCAATCACTACCCCGTCCGCATTCCGATCCGGGTTGGCCTTGAGTTCCATGACTTCCGACTCGAGCAGAATCTTCTCCATCAGATCGCTCACCCCTTCCCCCGTGTGGGCGGAAACCGGGGCGCACTGCACTTTGCCGCCGTATTGTTCGACCAGCACATTATGGTCGGCGAGCTGCTGCATCACCTTGTCCGCATTCGCCTCCTCCTTGTCAATCTTGTTGATCGCAACCACCACCGGCACTTCGGCAGCCCGGGCATGGTTGATGGCTTCAAGGGTCTGAGGCATCACCGAATCGTCGGCAGCCACCACAAGCACCACCACGTCCGTAACCTTGGCGCCCCGGGCGCGCATTGCGGTAAAGGCTTCGTGGCCCGGCGTATCGAGAAATGTGATATCCCGGCCATCCGGAAGGTTCACCTTATGGGCGCCGATATGCTGCGTAATGCCCCCGGCTTCGCCTGCCACCACGTTCGCACTGCGAATGTAGTCCAGCAAAGAGGTTTTGCCATGATCCACATGCCCCATGACCGTTACAATGGGCGCCCGTATTTTCAGAAGGGCGGGATCGTCTTCCTCCAGGATGATATCTTCCGTGCCGAATTCCGTGATGAACTCGACATCGTATTCGTACTCGTCGGCCACAAAAGAAATGGTGTCGGCATCGAGGCGCTGATTGATCGACACGATCATGCCTGACTCGAAGAGTTTCTGAATCACCTCATTCACGGCAATGTTCATCAGGCCGGCGAGGTCGCCTGTCGAAACGAATTCGGGCACGCGAAGAATCTTCTCCTGTTCGCGCTGCTCTTCGATTTCCTGCTCCCGCTGCTCTGCATGACGTTCCCGCCGGCGCCGGCGCCGCTGACGGCGGGCGCCGCCACCCGTTCCCTGCTCGATCTCGCGAAGGGTCTTCTGAAGCGTTTCTTCAATGTCCTCTTCGTCGGTAACCGCCCCTTTGCGGCGGCGCTTGCGCTTAGCCGGCTGGCGACCCTCTCCTTCCTGTACAATGGTTTCCTCATCTTCACCGGGAATGGGCGCTTTCCGCTTGCGCTTTCTTTTTCGCTTGCGCTTGGCGGGAGCCTCTTCCTCCACCTCGGAAAGATCCATCTTGCCGAGCACCGTGGTTCCGGCAAGTTGATAACGCTTCGCCGAAAGCGTCTCGGCGCCTTCTTCTTCCGATTCTTCCTCATCGAATGGGGCGATGTCGGCAGCCGGCTCTTCCGTGCCTTCCGGCAAAAACTCCAACGCTTCACCTTCCGCCGCCACCTCTTCCACCGGCGCCTCCTCGACGGAAACTTCTTCCCCGGACGCTTCCGCGGCGGTTTCTTTCGTCGTTTCCAACTCCTCTTCCGCAACAGGCGGCTCCGCCGCGGCAGTCTCCTGAGACAGCGGGGCCGGGGCTGCTTCCGCCTCCACAGGCGCTTCCTCCGCAACAGCCTCCGCACTGTCCTCATCCGGTTCCACCACCGCTTCCGGAGCAACAACTCCCTCGGCTACAACGTCTTCTTTCGGCGCCTTCTCCTGTTCGACCTTTGCTGATTCAGCAAGCAAGGGTTCTACTTCCGCAACCGGCGCCGCGGCGCCATCGCCCGCTGCCACTATTTCCTGCGGCTCTTCTGCAGGCTCCACGACCTCGGGCTCAGGACCAGCAGGTGGTTCTTCCGAAGCAGTCTGGCGGGCCCGCTTCTTGTGCACGCGCGCCGCCGTCTCCATGTCATCCGCAAAGGCGCTCAGCAACTCGTTGTAAGCTGCCTCGTCCTGAATGGCCGCATTGATCCCCGAGCCGGTCAACGCGTCTGCGTAACCGTTCTCCTCAAGATGCTCCTTCAAGGTTTCCAGAGAGACGTTGAGCTCCCTGACCAACTTGAACAGCCGTACTTTCTTGAACTTTGTTGTCGTCATCTGCAACAGGCGTCGAGCCAAATGCGATCATTCAGGGGCGGGGAAACTTCCCGGCGATTCCCGAACCGGGGCGCCGGGACATTTTCCCGCATTATGCTCCTTCAACCTCCTTTTCTGTCTCCGGAACCGGTTCTGCCTCCGAGGTCGCTTCCGCAACCGGAACTTCCTCCTGAGCCGGTTCTGCCTCCGAGGCCGCTTCCGCAACCGGGGCTTCCTCCTGAGCCGGTTCTGCCTCTGAGGCCGCTTCCGCAACCGGGGCTTCCTCCGAAACCGAGGCCGTTTCTGCAACCGGGGCCTCCTCCGAAACTGGAGCTTCCTCCTGGGCCGGAACTTCCTCCGAAACCGGGGCTGCGTCCGTCGCGGGGGCAGGCCGGGGAGCGAGCGCCGCTTCGTCCTCGTCCTCAAACTCGAGGCGAATCGTCTCGAGGACATGCTGCGCCGTCTCCTGTTCCAGGCCGGACCGGCGCATCAATTCATCCACGGAAAGCTCCACCACCTGCTTCGCGGTGTCGCAACCGATATTGCGCAGTTTCTCCAGCGTATCGGGGCTGAAAGCGTCCGCAAACTCGTCGATCTCCACATCCTCCTCGTCCTCTGCAATTTCCCGGTATACGTCTATTTCGTACCCGGTCAGGCGCGAAGCCAGCCGGATATTGATACCGCCCCGTCCGATGGCCTGGCTGACCTCTTCGGCCTTCACCACTACTTTCGCGCGCGGCGGATCCAGCTCATCGTTGATCGTCACGCTCACGGGATTTGCGGGCGAAAGCGCCCGCTCGATCAGCCGGTAGGGGTCGCTGGAGTATTCCAGCACATCTATATTTTCGTTACCCAGTTCGCGAACGACCGCGTGAATCCGAACGCCCTTCACGCCTACGCAGGCGCCCACCGGATCGATCCGCTCATCGTTGCTCAGCACAGCCACCTTGGCCCGCTCGCCGGGCTCGCGAACGATGCGCCTGATTTCCACGATGCCCTCGTATATCTCAGGGACTTCCAGCTCGAACAGCCGCTCCATAAACACGGGGTCCGCCCGGCTGATGATGACCTGCGGGTTGTTGCCGATATCCCGTTTGACCTCCTGTACAACCGCCCGAAGCATGTCTCCCTTGCGATACCGGTCCTTGAATATCTGCTCTGAACGAGGAAGGACCAGTTCCACCTTGTTGTGGATCACAAGCACCTCGCGCCGGCGCGTCTGGTAGATCTCGCCCACCACCACTTCGCCGATCAGGTCGGAGTAATCCTGGTATATCTTCTCTTTTTCGATATCCCGGATACGCTGGCTGAAAGCCTGGCGGGCCGCCATCACCGCGCGGCGGCCAAACCCCCCGATATTGATCTCGCTGGCTACTTCTTCCCCCACCTCGAAATCCTCATCCACCTCCTTCGCGGCATCCAGTTCGATTTCCGTGACCGGATCCTTCAGATCCCAGTTCTCCACGATATCCTGGACGTGGATGATCTGAATATCCCCGTTATCCGGATTGAAAATAATGTCGAAGTTGTCGTCTGCGCCGTAGCGTTTGCGAATCATGGCTCGAAAAACATCCTCGACGATCAGCGTGAGGGAGTCACGATCGATATCCTTTTCGCGCGCAATCTCTGCAAACGACGATATAAGTGTCGTGCTCTGCATGTCTCGGTATCTCTTGCCGGTTGGTTTTCGTGTATATCTGCGAAGGGTTGCCGGTCGGTTTCACCATGGAAGCTGCACATGGGCCCGCACCACGTCATCCAGGCGGATACGGCGCACATCCGAACCCGATACGGCCACTTCGATCGCATCGTCGGCGGCGGCCAGCAGCCTGCCGGTCACCTCCGTAGCTCCGGGATCGTTTTCGACCGCGTAGCGAACGCGTACGTCCCGACCCACATTTTTGCGGTACTGCCGCAACAACACGAGAGGACGATCGAGGCCGGGCGTAGACACATTCAGCGTATAACGCCCCGCAATGATATCCTCCATGTCAAGCAGGAATCCCACCTCGCGGCTGATTCGCGTCAGATCGTTGGCGCCAAACGCCTCGTCGCTGTCCACAAATGCCTCGACCACGCGGGACCCTTTGGCGCCGCGCACCTTGACCTCGACGAGAAACACTGCCGAATCGGCAATAACTTCCTCGACAAGCGCCGCAATGCGCGCGCAAAGATCGTCGTTTTCCTGCACTTGTGACGGCCCGATCATGGATCGCTTCGCGTCTCCCGTGTTATAAAAAAAGCCCGTACCCGATTACCGGGGCGGGCGCTAACGTACTACGCCAACGACAAAAAAGGCGGCTTCCGAAGAAGCCTCCTACGTATCATGTCAACCAGAGGCAGACAGCCCAATTCGGGCCGAATGCCTGGTCGGACATTGCTCCGCAGTGACGTAGAACACGACTTGATGGGGGTTGTTCCGAATATTCCGGCATGGATCTGCGGGCCGTCCGACGCAAAATCTCTCTGGAGAAGCAGGCGCCCGGAAACCGCTCACATGAGCGTCAGGCGTTTTTCTTCTTCCACCGGGGCAGGATAGTCGAGCATGTAATGGAGTCCCCGGCTCTCGCGGCGCATTTGCGCGCTCCGGATGATCAGATAGGCTACGGCAATCATATTGCGCAATTCACATAGCTCGACGGAAACACGGGTCCGGCGGTAGAAATCCTCCGTCTCCTCATACAACAGTCTGGTGCGGCGGAACGCACGGTCCAGCCGCGGCGAGGAACGCACCACCCCCACATAGTCCCACATCACCCGCCTGAGTTCGTCCCGGTTGTGCGATACAAGCACCCATTCGTGCGGGCTTTCCGTGCCGCTTGCATCCCATTCCGGGATATCCTCTCTGAAAGACTGCCCGCGCACATACTCGATCGCCGCACTCGTCGCCCGGCGGCTGAACACCAGCGCCTCGAGCATCGAATTGCTCGCCAGGCGATTGGCGCCATGCAGCCCCGTACAGGCCACCTCCCCGCAAGCGAAAAGCCCTGCAATCGAGGTGCGCCCCACATGATCGGTGAGCACGCCGCCGCATTGATAATGCGCCGCCGGAACGACCGGGATCGGCTGCCGGGTGATATCGATCCCGAAGCCGAGGCATGTGGCGTGTATGTACGGAAACCGCTCCCTGATCATATCGGCAGGCCGGTGGGAAATATCGAGCAGCACATACTTTTCGCCGTGCTGCTTGAGCTGGTCGTCGATCGCGCGGGCCACGATATCCCGGGGGGCCAGCTCTTCCCGCCCGTCATAGGAAGGCATGAAACGCTCGCCCTTCATATTGTACAACCGGCCTCCCTCCCCGCGCACAGCCTCCGAGATCAGAAAGGAATCCGCTTCCGGATGATACAGGGACGTCGGATGGAACTGCACGAACTCCATGTTCGCGATCCGGCCCTTGGCCCGGTATACCATGGCCACCCCGTCTCCGGTGGCCACGTCCGGGTTGGTGGTGTGGAGATAGATTTCCCCGGAGCCCCCGCTGGCCAGCAAGGTCGATCGGGCGAGAAAAACTTCCACGCGATCTTTCTTCGAATCGTATACGTAGGCGCCGAAGCAGCGAATATCCGGGCGCAGTTTCGTGACATGCTGCCCCAGATGATGCTCCGTAATGAGTTCGACGGCAAAGTGGTATTCGAAGGTTACGATATTCGGATGCCTGCGCACCGAAGCAAGGAGCGCGCTCTCCACCTCCCTGCCCGTCGTATCCGCCGCATGCACAATGCGATCCGCGGAATGCCCTCCTTCGCGCCCAAGGTGCAGTTCCCCGTCCCGGCGCGTAAAATCGGCGCCCATTTCAATCAGCTCGCGCACCCGTTCGGGCCCCTCTTCCACCACGAAGCGCACGACCTCGGGATCGCAAAGCCCCCCTCCGGCCGCCACGGTATCCTCGATATGGCTATTGTACGAATCGGGCGGCGCCATGACGGCGGCAATCCCGCCCTGCGCATAATTCGTGTTCGATTCGGCCGTCTCTTTCTTGGTAACGATGGCCACGGAACCGTGCTCGGCCACCTTCAGCGCATACGAAAGCCCCGCCACCCCGCTGCCAATTACCAGAAAGTCGACCTTGACCATGGCGCTGTCCGTCTATGCGTCTGTCCGCTGCATCAGAAACGCCTTCACAAACGGTTCGATATCCCCGTTCATGACCGCCTGCACATCCGTCACCTTCATATCCGTGCGGTGATCGTTCACCATCGTGTAGGGCTGAAACACGTATGATCGGATCTGGCTGCCCCATTCGATCTTCTTCTTCGAACCCTCGAGCCGGTTCTTTTCCGCCTCCTTGATGTCCTGCTCCAGTTGATAAATACGGCTTTTGAGCATCGTCTCGGCGCGATCCCGATTCTGCAACTGACTGCGCTCCTCGGTACATTCCGCGACGACACGCGCAGCTTCGCCGTTCGATAACTTCCCGCTCCAGATGAGCCGCACGCCGGTTTCCACCTTATTCACGTTCTGGCCACCCTTGCCCCCGGAGCGGAAGGTCTGAAGTTCGACATCGTCCGGATTCAGCACAATATCTATGGTGTCGTCGATCTCCGGGTACACAAACACGCTGGCGAAAGACGTATGCCGCCTGCCGCTGGAATCGAAAGGCGATATCCGCACCAGCCGATGTACCCCCGTTTCGGACTTCAGATAGCCATAGGCATACGGCCCGACCAGACGCAGGCTGGCGCTCTTGATGCCCGCCACGTCTCCGACCTGATGCTCGACCAGCTCGGCCTGGTAGCCGTTGCCCTCGGCCCAGCGGGTATACATCCGCAAAAGCATTTCCGCCCAATCCTGGCTCTCCGTACCGCCGGCCCCGGGGTGGATCGTGAGAATGGCGTGCCGCTCGTCGTCCGGCTCCCCCAGCATATTTTTGAACTCGAGCTTCTCCAGCGCTTTTTCCATGCGGGCGGTTTCCGCCTGAATCTCGTCCGCAAGATCAGCGCTCTCCTCTTCGGCAAGCAGAAGCAGCGTTTCGATGTCCTCCGCTTGCCCGGAAAGATCTTCCCACTCGTCGAGCCATGCCTGCTCGACCGACAATTGCTTTTCGACCTTGCGCGCTTCGTCCGCATGGCTCCAGAAATCCGGATCCATGCGCTTCTCGTTCAACGCCTCGATCGTACTCCTGCGGCGATCGACGTCAAAGATAGCCTCCGAGCACCCGCACGCGCTCCAGAAGGGAATGGATATGGTCCTGGGAATATGACATGCCCGTTACAAAACAGTAACAAATACAGTAGCACAAAGGTCGGCGAACGCTCGGAAACGATCTCCGTATGGCGGGTGCTCGTACGACGCCGCGCGCGCATCGTTTCATGGCAAAGCGCCCCGGACGTTCCCGACAGCCTGTTACCCCCGCAGCGCCGGAACCTTACGCCCGGCACCGGTCGGCAAACCGCGTAATGCGCCGCACCGCTTCTTCGAGCTTATCCATGGCCGTGGCGTACGAACAGCGTACATACCCCGCGCCGCTCGGCCCGAAGGCGTCCCCCGGAACGCATGCCACCTGTTCCTCCTTCAGCAATTGTTCTGCGAAATCCTCGGACGACAAGCCCGTGGAGGTAATATCGGGAAAGCAATAAAAGGCGCCTTCCGGTTCGAAGGTCGGCAGCCCGGCGGCCCGCAGGCCGTCCACGATGAAACGGCGGCGCGCGTCATAGGACCGGCGCATGCGTTCCACATCCTCATCGCACGCTTCAAGCGCCGCCACAGCGCCTACCTGCCCCATCGTGGACGAGCACATCACCACATACTGGTGCATCTTGTACATGGCGTCGCTGAGGCCCTCCGGAGCACAGGCATAGCCCACCCGCCAGCCGGTCATCGCATGATTTTTGGAAAATCCTCCTGCCAGGATCGTGCGCTCGTAGAGCCCGTCCAGCGACGGCAGGCTCACATGCCCCTCTTCGGCCGCCCGGCCATACACCAGCCGGTCGTATATCTCGTCGGACAGCACGACCAGATCGTTTTCGATCACCACTTTCGCAATGTCCTCGAGCGTTTCGCGCCGGAGCACCGCCCCGGTGGGATTGCTCGGATACCCGATAAAAAGCACCTTCGAACGAGGCGTGATCCGGGAAGCAATATCCTCCGCGGTCACCTGAAACCCGGTTTCCACCCTCGTAGGTATGTACACGACCTTTGCGCCGGCGAATTCCGCAAGCGGGCCGTACGACACGAAGCAGGGCTCGGGAATAAGCACCTCGTCTCCGGGATCGATCGTCGCCAGCATGGCGACCAGCATGGCTTCGCTGCCCCCTACCGTGACGATGATCTGATTCTGCGGGGAATAGGAAATACCATAGCGCCGCTCCAGGTTTTCCGAAATCAACCGGCGCAGGCGGAGCAGCCCCGCATTGGACGTATAACCGGTCCGCCCCTTGTGCAGCGAGGCGATGGCCGCATCGATGACCGGCTGCGGCGACACGAAATCCGGTTCGCCGATGCCCAGGGAGATGACGTCCTGCATCGTGGCGGCTATCTCGAAGAACCGGCGAATGCCGCTGGGCTTCGTGTTATGGGCCCGTGTGCTGATAAAGCCGGCGGTATGCGTCGGAATACGTTCGGACATGGCGAAAGGCTATTGAAACCGGATCCACACATATTGGAAGATAGTACGGAATTGACGCAGATTAAATCCATGAACAAACGAACAAGACGATGTCTGTTCCATTCCGAAATTTCGTGAACGGCTCCTGGCTTGACGCCGCCGACGGCGCAACGTTCGAAAAGCTCAACCCGGCTCGTACCCAGGAACTCATCGGACATTTTCCCGAATCCGGGCAAGCCGATATCGACGCCGCAGTCGCCGCCGCGCACCAGACCCTTCCCGCCTGGTCGGATACGCCGGCGCCGCAGCGGGGAGAAATCCTCCGGCGCATCGGGGATCTGCTGACCGAGCGGAAACGGGAGCTCGCCTTCGAGGAAACCCGCGAAATGGGCAAGCCCTTCGCCGAAACCTGCGGGGACGTTCAGGAAGCCATAGACACCGCATACTATGCGGCCTCGGAAACGCGGCGCCTCTTCGGACGCACGGTGCCCAGCGAACTGCCGGACAAATTCAACATGAGCATCCGGCGTCCCGTGGGCGCCGTCGGCATCATTACGGCCTGGAATTTTCCGATCGCCGTGCCGACCTGGAAGATATTTCCGGCGCTGGCTTGCGGGAATACGATCGTCTTCAAGCCCAGTGAAGACGCACCGCACAGCGGCATGCTGCTTACGCGCCTTTTCACCGACGCCGGCGTGCCTGCCGGCGTGTTCAATCTGGTGCAGGGAGGCGCCGCCACCGGCGAAGCGCTCGTCAACCACCCGGGCATCGACGCCGTTTCGTTCACCGGCTCGAACGACGCCGGCTCGAAAATCGGTGAGGCGTGCGGAAGGCTGAATAAACGTCTCTCCCTCGAGATGGGCGGCAAAAATGCGCAAATCGTGATGTCGGACGCCGACCTGGACCTTGCGCTCGAAGGCGTATTGTGGGGCGCCTTCGGAACCACCGGCCAGCGCTGCACCGCAACCAGCCGGCTTATTCTGCACGAAGCCATTCACGATATCCTGGTCGAGCGCCTCATCGAGCAGGCGCAGAAACTCGTCCTGGGATACGGCAACGACGAGGGGGTAAACATCGGACCGCTCATCAACGAAAAAGCCCTGGAGAAGGTGACCCGCTACGTCGAGATC
Source organism: Bacteroidetes bacterium SB0662_bin_6 (assembly GCA_009839485.1). Lineage (NCBI taxonomy): Bacteria > Pseudomonadati > Bacteroidota > Bacteroidetes bacterium SB0662_bin_6. The sequence goes on along the minus strand of VXPQ01000046.1, from coordinate 3,694 downwards.
GGGCGCAGCGAAGGCGCAACCCTCCGTATGGGAGGAAAACAGGCTGCGCAGGGAGCGCTTGGTGACGGCTTCTTCTTCGAACCCACCCTGTTCACCGGGGTCACGCCGGAAATGCGCATTGCGCGCGAGGAAATCTTCGGCCCGGTGCTTTCCGTACTCAAGGTCGCGTCCTACGAAGAAGCGGTAGCCATGGCGAATGCCACGCGCTACGGACTATCCTCCAGTATCTACACGCAGGACGTACGCCTGGCATACCGCGCCATGAAGGATATCGAGGCGGGCATTACATACATCAACGGGCCGACGATCGGCGCCGAGGCGCACATGCCTTTCGGGGGGGTGAAGCACACCGGCAACGGCCACCGCGACGGCGGCTGGGAGGTGTTCGACTTCTACACGGAAACGAAAACCGTCTACGTGGACTACAGCGGACGTTTGCAAAAAGCGCAGATGGATAACGTGGCTTCGTAGGAACGAATGCTGCATCTGTCTCACGGCTCAGGCACCACCCGAACCTCCAACGGCGCCGGAGTGTCCAGATGCACGTCGCGCTGCGGAAACGCGACCACGATCCCTTCCTCCTCAAACAAGTCGGCAATACGCAGGCGAATGTCACCGCGAATCTCGCGCAACATCTTGTCGCCGGTGACGACGCACCAGAAATAGGCATCGAAGATCAGCGCGCTGTCGCCAAAGTCCTCGAACACCACGCTGGGACCGGGCTCCCGCTTGACCTTCGGATGTTCGGTCACGGCCTGCAGGACAAGCTCGGACACCCGGCGGATCGGTGAGCCGTATACCACGCCCACGCGCACGATACCGCGGACTTCCTGATCGATGAGCGCCCAGTTGATCACCGTGCGTTCCAGCAGGTGGCTGTTGGGAACCACCAGATGCACGCCGTCGGTGCGGCGGATGCGTGTGGAACGGTGGCCGATGTGTTCAACGAAGCCCTGCCAGTTGTCGAACTCGATGAAATCGTCGATTCGGATGGGGCGCTCGGAGAGGAGAATCCAGCCGCTGATGTAATTGTTGATGATGTTTTGCGCGCCGAGTCCGATGCCGACCGCGATGGCGCCTACGGCGAAGGCAAAGGCGCTGATCGGAATGCCAAGAATGTTCAGCGCGAGGAGAAAGAGCATCACCAGTGCCGTCAGAAACGCGACCCGCTTCAGGGTCTGCACGGTATCGGGGCGAAGTTCCGTTTTCGACAGCCGCCGCACGACGAGAACCCCCACCAGTTGGCTGGCAAAGTAACCCACGACCAGCAAGAGCAGGGTCAGAACGACCTGCCCGACCGTGATGGCCTGGCCCCCGGGCGGGCTAATCAGGACAAACCCCCAGAGCGCTTGTACGTGTTCCCACACTTCGTTCAGAGTCATGACAGGACGGGTCTTACCCGGTTGGCGCCGGCGGCACAGCCGCCCGCGTGGTGTGTCACGGCAGAGATCAAAGTATAGTGCGCGTCCCGGGGAACTCCAACTTTCAGGGAATCGTTATCCGCCCCGCCCATTATCTCTGATGCCGCCGACTTTCACGCGGTGCAAATACGACGTTTCGGGAAAACCCAATGGCCTCGACCACCAACCGCCAGGACGTCCGATACGAACCTGACGAGCGTCCTCCCCTCCCGATCACCGTCGGACTCGGGATTCAGTACGCCATCCTCTGCATCGCGAGCGTCGTCCTGACGCCCACGGTCATGATCACCGTGGCAGGCGCCGGGGACGCTTACCTGTCATGGGCCGTCTTCGCGGCGCTCCTGATCAGCGGGGTGACGACGGTGATCCAGGTGCGCAAGGTGGGGCGCATCGGGGCCGGCTACATCCTCGTCATGGGGAGCACCGGCGCATTTCTCGCCGTGAGCGTGACGGCGCTCGAACAGGGCGGGCCGGCCATGCTCGCGACCCTGATCATCGTATCATCCCTGGTTCAGTTCGTGCTTGCCGCGAGGATGGCGCTCCTGAGGCGCATCTTCACACCCACGGTAGCGGGCACCGTACTCATACTCATCCCGGTGACGATCTCCCCGCTCATTCTGAACAAACTGGCCGATGTGCCCGCGGATGTCTCGCCGGCCGCAGGCCCGGTCGTCGCGAGCGTGACGCTGCTGGTCATGCTCCTCGTCCCGCTTGGCTTCTCCGGAGCATTGCGGCTTTGGGCGCCGGCCATCGGCATCCTGGCGGGCTGCCTGACCGCCGCCTTCGGTTTCGGGTTCTTTGACATGTCGGCGGTGGCGGAAGCCGCATGGATCGGGTTGCCGCAACTGGCCTACCCCGGGGTGGACCTGACTTTTTCCCCGGCGTTCTGGGCGCTCCTGCCGTCCTTTATTATGGTGACGCTGGTGGGTGCGCTGGACACGCTCGGAGACACCATTGCGATTCAGCGGGTTTCGTGGCGCAGGCCGCGCGCAATCGATTTCCGGTCCATCCAGGGCGCGCTTTCCGCCGACGGCCTGGGCAATCTACTGGCCGGCCTCTCGGGGACGGTCCCAAACACCACCTACGGCATGAGCATCAGCGTCGCGGAACTTACCGGAGTCGCCGCGCGCCGCGTCGGCGTCTGCGTGGGCATCGTCTTCATGGCGCTCGCGTTTCTGCCGAAGTTCATCTATCTCCTCATCTCGATACCGGGACCCGTCGTCGCGGCGTACTTCGTCGTGATCGTGGCGCTCATCTTCATCTTCGGGATGAAGATCCTGGTGCAGGACGGCCTGGATTTCCGCAAGGGCCTGGTGGTCGGCGTCGCCTTCTGGATCGGGCTCGCGTTTCAGTTCGACTGGATCTACCCGGAAGCCTTTCAGGGTATATGGGCCGAACTCCTCGGAAACGGCATGACCGTCGGGGGCTTCACCGTGATTCTGCTCGCGATGTTCGAGGAAATATTGGGGGGGCGCCGGTTACGTCTGAAGACCCGGCTGACGCCCGGGATCCTGTCGGAGATCGACGACTTCATGGTGAAGTTCGCCGCGCGCAAGAATCTGGGCGAAGAGATGGAACTGCGTTTGCGCGCCGTGGGTGAGGAAACCGTACACATTCTCATGCGCGGGGAGGAAGAGACGGACGGTTCCGAACGCCGCCTGCTCCTCATCGCCGGCAGCGACGGCGACTCGGCCGACCTGGAGTTCATCGCAACGACCGACGAGACGAACCTCGAGGACCAGATGGTGATGCTCAACGAGGGAGCGCCGAGCATCGGAGAAGAAACCCCGCTGAGGCTGCTGCGCCACTATGCCTCATCCATACGCCACCAGCAGTATCACGACATCGATATTCTGTCGATACGGGTGGAGAACGCCGCACAGCCGAGGGCGGGGATAGATTAGGGACTCTGAAACTCCGCCCCTGTAAAGCGACAGTAAATCGGCATTAGCCGATGGTTCCAGAACTGCAAGGTTCCTCCGGATTCCGGAGCGTGTAATTTTTTCTACCTGCCGCGATTATTTCAGCAGCACCATATGCCGGGTCAGCGTGTGTGTCCCTGTTTCAAGCACATAGACGTACATCCCGCCGGGCCACCCGGAGGCATCCAGCCGTACTTCATGTTCGCCCGCCGGGCGCAGGCCATCCACCAGCGTAGCCATGTTTTGCCCCAGCAGGTTGTATACAGACAACCGGACCTGACCGGAAACCGGTTGCATCCAGGAAATGGAAGTGCCCGGATTGAACGGGTTCGGATAGTTCTGTCCAAGAGA
>VXPQ01000045.1 GCA_009839485.1 Bacteroidetes bacterium SB0662_bin_6 | reverse complement strand
AATGACCTGAGCGTGTGCTGTGGATGCAAATGTCAGCAGCACGGCGACAAGCACATACGCCGTGCGCCCGGCCATCCAGACCATAACTTCATTTTGTGAATATTGCCGGATGTGAGCAAGTATTTATAACAAATTATCAATGGATCTAACAACTTTCATTGCATTTATATATCATAACTGTAACATTACAAGCTATATTTATAATTTTATTGTTACCTTCGAAGTGGAACGAAAGAGGATCCACCTGTCTATAGCGGTAGTGAGCCAGTGCAACGGATGTTTGCGTGCAAACATTGAGGGTGTTTGCGATCCCTGTAAGGAGTGTATCCCGATCGTTCGAAAAGTCGGATCACCCGCCTTGCTTCAATATCAATGTGCTGTCGCTGCGCATACGGCATGGGCGATACATCAGGGTTTCCGGGCAAGCGTTGCCGGGAGCGTCGTGCGGCCTTCTTCCTCCGCGGCGCCTATGTCCCGTGCTGGCGCATTCCACTCAACGGACGCCGGCAAAGGCGCACGGCCTGATCCCCGAGGCGAAAAACGCAAGAACACGGCCCCTTCCTCAGGCATGCGATCCAGTGAGATGCGCACGCGGCTGCGCGTGTACACAAGCGTCTCGGTGCGACCCAGCTCACGACCGTCTCCGTCGTACGCCACCACCTCGCCCGCAAACGGATGATCGGCCGTCTCCAAAAGGAACGTCGCTGACATCGAACCCACAAATGATACCGACAACAGCGTAGCGCGCAGTTGCGATGCTCCTTCTCCAGGTACGTACACCCCCGGCACGCGCATCGTCACATGAGCCGTACGGTCCGTGGCCTCTTCCGGCATTTGATCCGTACGAGCATACAGACGAGGCTCGGACACCACATCGAAAAACGCCGCGTAGCCCTGCTCCGACATCGCCATGTGCGCTTCCTCCTTCAATCCATAACGAACGAGACCCTTCTCACCGGGCATCAGCACCAGCATCCCCGGATGAATGTCCACCATCTCGGACAAGTCGCCCAAGCGAGAATCCAGGGTATCCTCTATAACTACTTCACGACCTATCTCCGTCGCCTCCGTATACCCGAAACGGGCCGATACCGAAATCTCCAGCGGAATGAGCGACGGGTTCGACAGCTCGAACACACCGTTGGGGTTGCCTTCCGTCAAGAACGCCACATCGGGGTAGATGCTCAGGTTCTGCTCTTCGGTCAAGTCGGCAGGAACCTTTCTCGATGTGCCGAAACGCACTCCGCCCGGGCCTATCGTGATTACCCGACGTGCAGGAACGACTGTTACTGTAACCTCGACCGCGAATGTCTCCTCGGTCTCGCCCGAACGAAGAATGATGTCCAGGCTTCCTGTATACTGCCCTGATAGTGCACCGGTAAGGTCCAGCTCGCCTCCGAAGCGAAGAAGATGGCAGGCGTCTTCCCAAAGCGTCACCTCTGTATACAGACCCCCTACCGCCTGAGAGGACAGCCGCTCGCAAGATTCCGCATACGACCAGTTGGGCACAAGGACTAGCGAAGATGTCTCGATGGCATCCGCACGTTTTAGAACGACCGGCGAGGCCAGTTCGATGGACAGGTCCATCTCCCCGTTCTCATCAAGTGCTTCGCTGCCACCCGGCGCAATCGTTATGCGGCCCGCATGGTACGGTCCCGATACGTGCGTCGATATCCGGTCCGTCATCGGATCAAGCGACACCTCGGTATCGGCCGACTGCACCCCGAAACGCAAGGGCGAAGCGCTTACCGTTACGCCGAGCGCCGTCGGATCGGAGGGCTCCCGTGCCGGGGAAGACGATGCCAGAGGAGGAGAAGTAGGCTCGGGAGGCTCTTCCGCGGGAGGCGAAACAGGCTCGGGTTCGGGCGTCTGTATCCTGTTCAGCACAGTCACCGCAACCTCCGCGGCGCCGTCTTCTGCGTTCTCCGCGCTCACCGTAAGCAGGTATTCGTACGTCTCGTCTTCGTCTACCTCCGCCGGCACGTAGAAGATCGGCGAGGCAACGTCCGAAGCGCTCAGTAGCGACGTATCCTGTGTATCGCCACTGGCCGTCCAGGCGTATTCATACGCGGAACCCGCAGGCGCCTCCGTAGCCGTGCAATCGAACGCAATGTCGTCCGATCCTTCGTACACCGAACCGGGATCCGCGCATGTCACCGCAAGCGCAGGCTTGTCGAGCACCGTCACCGTGACCTCAGCCGTACCGTCTTCCGCATTCGCCGCACTGACCGTCAGCAGGTACTCATACGTCTCGTCTTCGTCCACCTCATCCGGGACGTAGAACGTTGGGGGGGCGATGTCCGTTGCGCTGAGCAGCGCCGTATCCTGCGTGTCGCCGCTCACCGTCCATATATATGTGTACTTCGCGCTGTCCCCCGGGGCGCCCGATGCCGAGCAGTCGAAGGCGATGTCCGACGAACCTTCGTATACCGAACCAGGGTCCGCACAGACAACGGCGAGCGCATCGCGGTTAAGCACCGTAACGGTCACCTTGGCCTTCGCGTCTTGCACGTTCGCCGCCGACACGGTCAGCAGGTACTCATACCTCGTGGTCTCGTCCACCTCATCGGGCACGGCGAACGTCGGGGTAGGACCGTCCGTGCCGCTGACGAGCAGGTCCGTATCCGGCGTTGCGCCCCGAGCTGTCCAGAGGTACGTGTAAGCAGAAGTCGAAGGAGGAGGCGAAGCAGAGCAATCCAGAGTGAAGTCCGCCGAACCCTCGTACACTAAAGGAGGCGATGCGCACGCAGCACTGAGCGCACCGCGGTTAAGCACATTCACTGTAACCTCCGCCGCCGCATCTTCCGCATTCTGAGCCGAGACGGTGAGCAGGTATTCGTACGCCTCGTCGCCTTCCACCTCATCCGGTACCGCAAATGTCGGGGTGGCGCCATCCGTACCGGCTATCAAAAGATCCGTGTTCGCCGTATTGCCTCTGGCCGTCCACTCATATTCATAGATAGTACCCGCGGAAGCTCCCGAAGCCACGCAGGACAGAGCGAAGTCCGCCGA